>JBGSRY010000290.1:0-1679 GCA_041737325.1 Rhodoferax sp.
ACGCCAGATCATCGTCCCCAGCCCGGCCCACATACAGGGGGTGAATCCCCAGGCAATAACGGTCGCCATGGGCATGCGCCCAGTGTCGAACTGCCTCGAAGTTTCCCACCTGGACACTTGGCAGCACACAAATTGCTACATTTTTAGTAGCTGCTTGCGCTCTGTAATCGGGGGCTAGAGCACCAAATTCTTCTGCATCCAGATGACAATGGGTGTCGATCCAGGTCACTTGATGCATGTGCGCCCTGTCTTATTTTTTACGTTGTACAAACAGGTTTTTGGTTTTGTCTTCGGGGTAGGCAAAAGTCACCAAGCCGTTTTTGACCATGCCCATCACCAGCATGTTGGCGCTGACTGCGTCTTTGTCGTCTTTGGTGAACGGATTTTGGTGCGTGGCGGTGACACCGTAGTAAACCTTCTGCATGTTTTCCAGCGCATGCTTGATGCCTGGGCCCGAAAAGTCGCCATTGCGAATGCCCAGCAAGGCGTAGGTCAGGATGTAGACCGTGTCATAGGCTTGCGCTGCGGCCATCGGCACACTGATTCTGCGCACGTTGTATTTGCGGCCATAAGCGCTCAAGAAAGCCCGGCGGCGCTCGTTGCTGGGCTCGGCAATGAAGGTTTGCGCCATCAGCGCGCCTTCGGCTGCGTCTTTGGCCCCGTCAATGAAAAAGGGAAAGGACAGCGGCCAGGCACCGACTTGCGTCACTTTCCAGCCCATGGCTTTGCGGTCACGGGCAATGACGGCGTTTTCAGGGCCCACGGTGTAGCTGAAAATGACGTTGGCACCAGCAGCTTGCGCGGCCTTGAGTTCGGTGCTCAGGTCTTTCACGCCCAACGCAAAGCGTGCCACATAGGTCGGCTTGAGGTTTTTGGCTGCCAGCGCCTTGACCACATCCTGCAAACCCGCCTCGCCATAGCCGGTGGTGTCGGCAAACACCGCCACACTGGTCCAGCCACGGGCCACGATGTCATCCACCACAAACGGGGCTTGAATCGCATCACGCGCCGAGGTTCTGAAAATATAGCTCTCGGGGGCCGGGTACTTGTTGGTGATGGGTGTGCCGGTGGCACAGGGCACCACCAGCGGGGTTTGCGACTTCTGGAACACGTCCAGCGCCTTCATGGCCACGCCGGTGTTGCAAAAACCAATGGTGGCCAGCACCTTGTCCTTGATCAGTTCCTGCGAACGCGCCAGACCCACGTCAGGCACACCGGTGTCGTCCTTGATCACCAGTTCCAGCTGCCGCCCCATGTAGCCGCCCACGGCATTGATTTCATCCACCGCCAGCCTGGCCCCATTGAGCATGGGCACACCAAAGTCGCCCGAGGGCCCGGTCAACGGCCCAATCCAGCCAATGCGCAGCGTGTTGGTGGTCTGGCCACTGGCCGCACCCACCGACAGCACCGCACCCAACAGACACGTCCAACATTTCCAGGCCAACCGGTTCATAGTTATTCCAATCAAATCAAGGTTTTCAAGCTTAGCGCCAAGCTTTTTGCGCCGTAACCCCACTAAACCCTAACTTGCGGTGGCGAATGTTGTAGCTGTCAGCTTTTTGACAGGGTGGCTGCGCAGGCGCAGCACAAACGCCAAACAAGTGCCGCATGATAATGAACCCAACCGCCCCAACCCCATGTTTATTGCCGCCAAATTGCTTGCTTTTTTAACCCAACCC
>JBGSRY010000026.1:0-2831 GCA_041737325.1 Rhodoferax sp.
CTCCAAAAACGACCACGGTCACCGCATCAAGACTTTTTGGGATGGTGACGAAACCGTGACGCATTTCAAGCCCGAGTCCTTTCATACCGCCATACCGGGCTTTACCTATGGCGGCTTGCTTGCCAGCCTGATTGACTGCCACAGCACCGGCACTGCGGCCGCCGCCATGTACAAGCAAGAGGGCCGGGCCATGGACACGTTGCCCGCGTTTCGTTTTGTCACCGGCTCACTGCATGTGGATTATTTGAAGCCTACGCCCATCACTGCCACGCTGGAGATTCGCGGTCGCGTCAAAGAAATCAAGGGCCGCAAGGTGGTCATCGAGTCCACTGTCTTTGCCGCCGGTGTAGCCACCGCGCGTGGTGAGGTGGTGGCGATTCAGATGCCCGAAAGTTTTGGCAACGCAGCAGCCTGAATCCAACATCAACAGGGATTCGATGAAGGACCACATGAGGTGCCAACATGGAACTGACAGCTGTTTCGGCCACGCCGGAGCGCAGAGTGCATGACCCGCGATTTGTCAGCCAGCTCACGCGCAATACCTTTGCCCTGATTTTGGCGGGCGGACGCGGTAGCCGTTTGCATGAGCTGACCGACTTTCGCGCCAAACCCGCCGTGCCTTTTGGTGGCAATTTCCGCATCATTGACTTCACGCTGTCGAACTGTGTCAACTCCGGCGTGCGCCGGGTTGGGGTGGCCACGCAGTACAAGGCGCAAAGCCTGATCCGGCATTTGCAACTGGGCTGGAGTTTTCTGGATGGACGGCTCAATGAGTTCATTGAGATCATGCCTGCGCAACAACAATCGTTGGGTGAACAGTGGTACCAAGGCACGGCGGATGCCGTGTTTCAAAACCTGCGAGAAATTCGCCATGCCCGGCCCGAATACGTGCTGGTTTTGTCTGGCGACCACATATACCGCATGGATTACGGTCGTGTGTTGCTGGATCATGTGGCGAACCAGGCCGACGTGACGGTGGCGTGCATTGAAGTGCCCCTGGGTGAGGCCAGCAGTTTTGGGGTGATGTCTGTAGACCGTGACAACCGCGTGCTGGATTTCGCCGAAAAGCCGGTGCAACCCCGTCCGATGCCCGATGCACCCGGTCAAGCGCTGGCCAGCATGGGGATTTATGTGTTCAATGCGGACTTCCTGTACGAGCAGTTGCTGCGCGACGCGGACGACCCCAAATCCTGTCATGATTTTGGTAAAGACATCATCCCGCACTGCGTGAAACGCTACCGTACTTACGCACAAAATTTTTCCCAGAGCTGTGTTGCCGAGCCTGGCAAACCAGCTTATTGGCGCGACGTGGGCACGCTTGACGCGTATTGGGCCGCCAACCTGGATTTGGTGCAGGTCACGCCCGACCTTGATTTGTATTCTGAAAATTGGCCCATCTGGACCTGGCAACCGCAAACCCCGCCGGCCAAGTTTGTGTTTGATGATGATGCCCGCCGCGGCAAGGCGGTGGACTCGATGGTGGCCGGGGGCTGCATTGTCAGCGGGGCCATCGTGCGCCGCTCGATGTTGTTCAGCGGTGTGCATGTGCACAGCTATGCCACCATCGAAGACTCGATGGTGTTGCCCCATGTGCACGTTGGCCGCCACTGTGTGCTCAAAAAATGCATCATCGACAAAAACAGCCGCATCCCGGACGGCACGGTGATTGGCATCGATCCGGTGCAGGATAAAAAACGTTTTCGGGTCACGGCATCAGGCATCACCCTGGTGACCAAAGAGATGTTGGGGCAGCGCGTGCCTGGGCTGCGGTGAAGTGATCCATTGGCGTGACACAGCATTGCGCCGGCTGCATTGCCTTTCACGTCAAGGCTTTGCTCCGCCTGGGCTGCACCGCGCTAAGCTATAAGAAAAAATGAGCTCTAGCCCACTATATTACTGGGCTTGTAGCTATTTTTTTGGAAGCACGTACAGGGGCAGGTCGTGTACTTTTGCAAGCTGTTCCAAAGCCTGGCGCGACAGCGGTGCGATGAAACTGGCGATGGCCGCACGGGTACGGGGCTGCAGCATCATGTCGGCGCTAGTCCAGGGCAGACCGACCGCCTCGCACAGGCGTTTGGCAAAATGCGGCTCCAGTGCCGCCAGTGCCACGCGGCCTGCTTTGCAAGGGTAAAGCGCGTAGCCCGCGTGGCCACCGCCAAGCAGCGTGCCAGGTCGCGTCAAGCCCCAGGTCAGCGGCAGTGCCAAGTGGCTTGCCGCCTCTGACAACGCCACTTCAACATACCGTCCCTTGCCCTTTTGCCGTTGCAGCAACACCGCCTGCAGCACAGCCTCTGAGGCCATCAAGGCCCCGGCCATGTCAGCGTACAGGGTGGCGGGCAGGTCCAGGCCGGTGAGCAATTGGTTTTCAGCCAGGTAAGTCAGGTCATGGCCGGGTTCTTCAGCGCGCGCACCTGGTGCACCCACGATGGCAACCAGACTCAAGCCGGGGTGTTGGGCGTGCAGCGTTTTCCAGGCCAGGCCCAGTTTGGCCAGCGCACTGGGGCGAAACGAGGTCAGCAACACGTCGGTTTGGGTCAACGCATGCTGCAGCTGTGTTTGCCCCTTCGTGGTTTTTAAATCGACCGTGCGGGTGCGAATACCGGCGTGCAGGACTGCATAGGCTTCTGCGCTGTAGGCGCTCATGGGGTCGCCGGTGACAGCGGTTGCCGGGTGCGGTGGCGCGGGCGGTTCGAACTTCAGGCAATGGGCCCCCATCTGACGCAAACGCCGTAGCGCAGCGGGGCCTGGCAGGTTCAAACTCAAGCTCAAAATGCGCACCCCTTTGAGTGCTCTGGCAGCGGGCAATGTGGCCATGGTCATGGTGGTGTAAG
>JBGSRY010000329.1:0-3814 GCA_041737325.1 Rhodoferax sp.
CTATGTTGCGCGGCTCCGGTATCGAGTGGGATTTGCGCAAGAAGCAGCCCTACGAGGTTTACGACCGGCTTGATTTTGATGTTCCGGTGGGTAAAACCGGTGACACCTATGATCGCTATCTGGTGCGGATGGAAGAGATGAAGCAGTCCAATCGGATTGTTAAACAATGTGTGGATTGGCTGCGTGCCAATCCGGGGCCGGTGATTACTGACAATCACAAAATTGCACCACCTGACCGTGAGTCCATGAAATCCAACATGGAAGCGTTGATTCACCATTTCAAGCTCTTTACCGAAGGTTTTCCTGTGCCAGAGGGCGAAGCTTATGCTGCCATTGAGCACCCCAAGGGTGAGTTTGGTATCTACTTGATCAGTGATGGTGCCAACAAGCCATACCGCCTCAAAATCAGGCCGCCTGCGTTTGTCCACTTGGCTGCTCTTGACGAGATGGGGCGTGGTCACATGCTGGCAGATGCGGTGGCAATCATTGGAACCATGGACATTGTGTTTGGGGAAGTTGACAGATGATTTCTGAAGAATCCAAAGCGCGCTTCGCCAAAGAAGTTGCCAAGTACCCACCCGATCAAAAACAGTCAGCGGTCATGGCCTGTCTGACCATTGTTCAACAAGAACTGGGCTATGTAAGCCCTCAGAGTGAGCAACTGGTTGCAGACTACCTCGGCATGGCTCCCATGGCGGTGCATGAAGTGACCAGCTTCTACAACATGTACAACCAGAAGCCGGTGGGAAAGTACAAGCTGAATGTGTGTACCAATTTGCCGTGCCAGTTGCGCAACGGTGGCAAAGCCATGGCGCATTTGAAGGCCAAGTTGGGTGTAGATGCCAACCAAACAACGCCCGATGGTTTGTTTACCTTGCAAGAATGCGAGTGTCTGGGTGCCTGTGCCGATTCACCCGTATTGCTGGTCAACGATACCAAGATGTGCAGCTTTATGACCGATGAAAAATTGGATCAACTGGTTGACGGTCTGCGGGCTGCCGAGGTGAAGTCATGAACGCCAGTCAGGTCTTGTCGATGTTTCAGGCCAGTGGCGCTGAAACTTGTTTTCATAACCGGCATATCAACCCGCAAATTTTTGCCGACTTGAATGGCAACAATTGGCAGCTCAAAGACTACGAAGCACGTGGTGGCTATCAGGCTTTGCGCAAAGTGCTCGGTTTAGATGGTGGTGCTGGTTTGACGCAGGATCAGGTGATTGCGACTGTCAAAGAATCTTCGTTGCGTGGGCGCGGTGGGGCAGGTTTCCCAACTGGCTTGAAGTGGAGCTTCATGCCACGGCAGTTTCCCGGTGACAAATATTTGGTTTGCAATTCGGATGAGGGTGAGCCTGGCACTTGCAAAGACCGCGAAATCATGCAGTTCAATCCCCATATCGTGATTGAAGGCATGATCATTGCTGCTTATGCAATGGGGATTCGTGTAGGCTACAACTATATTCACGGCGAGATATTCCAAACCTACCAACGCTTTGAAGAAGCTTTGGAAGAAGCTCGTGCCGCTGGTTTACTTGGCGACAACATTCTTGGTAGCAGCTTTAGTTTTCAACTGCATGCGGCTCACGGCTTTGGAGCTTACATTTGTGGCGAAGAAACGGGGCTTTTGGAATCGCTTGAAGGTAAAAAAGGCCAGCCTCGGTTCAAACCGCCGTTTCCTGCCAGTTTTGGTTTGTACGGCAAGCCAACCACCATCAACAACACAGAAACATTTGCAGCTGTTCCCTGGATCATTCGCAATGGCGGGCAAGCCTATGTCGAGTGTGGCAAGCCCAACAATGGTGGAACAAAAATCTATTCGGTCAGTGGTGATGTTGAGTTGCCTGGCAACTATGAGATTCCTATGGGAACTCCGTTTGCCAAGCTGCTCGAACTTGCAGGGGGTGTTCGCAAAGGTCGTCAGCTCAAAGCTGTGATTCCGGGTGGCTCGTCTTCTCCAGTTTTGCCTGCCAGCGTCATCATGGACTGCACCATGGACTATGACTCGATCGCCAAAGCAGGCTCCATGTTGGGTTCGGGTGCGGTGATTGTTTTGGATGATTCGCGTTGCATGGTCAAGAGCTTGCAGCGGTTGAGCTACTTTTATATGCACGAGTCCTGTGGCCAGTGCACGCCGTGTCGTGAGGGCACTGGTTGGTTGTCTCGGGTTGTTGATCGCATCGAAACTGGTCATGGACAGGTTTCCGATCTGGAATTGTTGAACTCGGTGGCTGAAAACATCCAGGGGCGCACCATTTGCGCACTGGGCGATGCTGCGGCCATGCCGGTGCGTGCCATGTTGAAGCATTTCATGCCTGAATTTGAATACCACGTGGCTCACAAGACCTGCATGGTTCCTGCTTACGTTTGAGCGACTCACACTATGATTGAAATCGAACTCGATGGCCAGAAGGTAGAGATTGCTGAAGGCAGCACGGTGATGAATGCTGCCGATAAAGCAGGCACTTTTATTCCTCATTTTTGCTATCACAAAAAACTCAGTATTGCTGCTAATTGCAGGATGTGCTTGGTCGATATTGAGAAGATGCCTAAGCCTATGCCGGCATGTGCAACAACGGTTACGCAGGGCATGATTGTTCGCACGAAGACGGACAAGGCCATTAAGGCGCAGCAGTCGGTGATGGAGTTTTTGCTAATCAATCACCCTTTAGATTGTCCAATCTGCGACCAAGGTGGCGAATGTCAGCTGCAAGACATCGCTGTGGGCTACGGTGGTTCGACTTCTCGTTATGCAGAAGAAAAACGTGTGGTCCCCGTCAAAGAAGTCGGCCCGTTGATTTCCATGCAAGAGATGACACGTTGTATTCATTGCACGCGCTGTGTCCGCTTTGGTCAAGAGATCGCGGGTGTGATGGAGTTGGGTATGTCGCATCGTGGCGAACATGCACAGATTGAAACTTTTGTTGGCAGCACGGTGGACTCAGAGCTTTCGGGCAACATGATCGACATTTGCCCGGTGGGCGCACTCACCAGCAAGCCGTTCCGGTACAGCGCACGCACATGGGAACTGTCGCGGCGCAAGTCCATCAGCCCGCACGATTCAACTGGCGCAAATTTGATTGTCCAGGTGAAAAATAATCGTGTCATGCGGGTGGTGCCGCTTGAAAATGAAGCGGTGAATGAATGCTGGATTGCGGACCGTGACCGTTTCTCGTATGAGGCACTCAATGGTGATGACCGACTAACCAAGCCCATGATCAAGCAGGGTGGTGTCTGGCAAGCCGTCGAGTGGTCCATCGCTTTGGAGTATGTGGCTAACGGCTTCAGAAAAATTGGTGCTGAATTCGGTGCATCCAGTCTGGGTGCTCTGGTCAGCCCGCATGCAACCCTTGAAGAGTTGTTCTTGTCTGGCAAGTTGATGCGTGGCCTGGGCAGCAATAACATTGACTACCGCTTGCGCAATGCAGAATTTCCTGCGGTTGAGGGTGTTCGATATTTGGGCATGCCTATTGCGGAGTTGACAAGCTTGCAGAGCGTGTTAGTTGTTGGCTCAAGTTTGCGTAAGGATCACCCTTTGTTTGCCCAACGCATTCGCCAGGCAGCACGCAAAGGTTGTGTGGTGAGCGCGATTGCAAGCAAGCAGGAAGATTGGGCTTTGCCAGTGTCTCATTTCGTTGGCGCTCCGGCTGCACAATGGGTGCAAGCTCTGGCCAGTATTGCAGCAGCGGTGGCATCAGAAAAAGGCATTGCTGCACCTGTTCAGGCCGAAGTAACACCGGTTTCTAGTGCAATTGCCAGCGCAATGATGCACGGCGAACGTAAAGCTATTTTGTTAGGCAATGGTGCAGCACACCATGCAC
>JBGSRY010000344.1:0-2873 GCA_041737325.1 Rhodoferax sp.
AGTGCGCTTTTCAGATGCACACCAATCTGCACTTGCGTCAACGTCACCCCCACCAGCACCAGCGCCACCGGACCAAAGGCATTGCCCAGCAAATGCAGTGGTTTGTCCACCACCTGCGGCAGCACCCAACCGGTTTGCGCAAACAAAAGGCCAACCATGATGGGCAACGGTACGGGGTGGATGATGCCGCCCTTGATGGCGGAAAGCACCGTCAGCGCCATGTGGCGTTGGCTACCGTGGCCGGTTTGGCGTTCCTCACGTGCGGCCACCAGTTCCAGCACGATGGTGGCCAGCGTCAGCAACACCAGCGCGTGCACCGAAATCAGGGTAAACAAGGTCACCAGCCCCGCTTGCCCGTAGGCCAGGCCAATCAGTGGAATGCCGATCATGACGGTGTTGCTGAACGTACAGGCCAGCGCCAGCACGGCGGCGCGCCGGCTTGCCCCCTGGTAGAGCAGCACAGCGCCAAACAGCAACAGGGCCGCCACAAAGTACATGGCCACGGGTTTGAAGTTGAGCTGCTCGACGTGTACCGTGCTCATGGTACGAAACAGCAACGCCGGGGTGAGCACCATAAAGACCAGGTTTGACAAGTCTTTTGTGGCCTCAGCCCTTATAAAACCTGCTCTACCAGCTATGAATCCGATAGTAATCAGCAACACAACCGGCAACAAAGCTGAAAAAACGGGACTGTTCACGGCACACCCAGAAGTAACGAAGCCGCCATTTTCGCGCACAAACAAAAACCACCTGAATGCTTGACACACAGGTGGTTGGCGAACGCAACACAGTGACCAGGAGTCACTGGTTTGGCCGGTTTGAAGCCGCTATTTTTTGCTGCTGGACGCACTCTCGTCCATCTTCTTTTGCAGCACCACATAAGCCCCCACAGAGACCACCACAATGGCTGCAATGACGATAAAGCTCATCATGCCGTAATCAGTAGAAAAAAGATCGCTTAATGCTTTCATGATGCATACCCCAAAATTTGTGAACGACAGCAACTGCCCAATACAGTCGCTGTGAACTATGCAATAACAGCACCGCACAAAGTCTGATATATATCAAATATTAAGAACATTCAGACTGGTAAATGGGCTTATTTGACAACCACACCATCCTTCACACAGGACTGGCCAGCCGTACCGCCAGGTTCAAAGCCAGCAAGCGACGCAAAATCTCATCGTCGCTGGTGTCGGATGAGTAGTCCGCCCAGCCGTAAGCGTTGGCAACGGCTTTGTCCAACGTCTGATGGGCCAGCGTCAGCCATGAGGGGGATTCGTTGTAGAGGTTGGTCAGGGTGCGCTTTTTAATGACATCGGCGTAGCCTGATTTGACGACCGGGCGCTTGGGGTAACCAGCTTCTTTTTCTTCCGGCGTTTGCTCCCACTTGACCCAAGCCGTTGGGTTCAGATATTCCTCGCGCTGCTGATTCAGTGCATAAGCGGCAGTGGCGATGGCGCTAGCATGGGCGATCAAAGAAGCCGTGGCTTGTTTGTCAACGCTTGGCGCTGCGCCTTTCTTTTTGGCTGGCGTGGTGACACAGAGCTTGTCTGGAATCAGTGCGCCGCTGGGCAGCGTTTGCATGGCTTGGCTGGCGGTATCGAATGGCGATAAGCCTGCGGGGAAGGGAAAGGTTTCAAAACAGGTGGTAGGGGTGTAGCGCGGGTCATTGCCTTTGCCCATCCAGGTGCACATATTCAGCGACCAGAGTTCGTGAAAGCGGCTGTGCAGGATGCCGAAGGTGGTGTCGTCGGCGCGGGCGATCACATTGGCGGCGTTCTCTGGAATTTGCACTCTGGGTAGCCAGACAAACAACCGGTGCTTTGAAACCATGGGGGTGGCAATGAAGCGGGGTATGGGAGCAATGGCTTTTCGCAGTTCTGGAGAACTTCGTTTATGAAGCCACCATGTTTTTTGCAGATACGCCTCTCTTTTTTGATCGCGCTCGGGCTTGACGTATTTCAGAACCCATTCAAATGGTTTTTCAAACAGCGCTGCCTCGTTCTGGGTTAACCCCATGAAGTCAATCACCCATTGGTGTCGTGGCCGACTGGTGATGTCCTTGGCGTTGCAATAAGGGTGCAAAACTGCTGTGTTTGAAATCCTGTTTGGGTTGGGGAGGTTGAGCCAGCTCAATGCAGTTTCAATCGGCACGTCAAACGACCCATTCATCTGAAACCCGGAAAACGCCGTCGAAGCATTGACGAAAAGAGGCTTGGCGCTGGTCAAATCCAAACCCACACCGGCGGTCAAATCCGCATGAATCAACTCAACCCCTTGGCCGTCAAGCATGGCCTTCGGCCTGCCGTGTCTTGACGGCTTGACTCGGGCAAAACCGACCAGAGAGACACGAACCGCTGCGCCATCGTTAAACCACGGCAGGTCGCTCCAGGCGTGGAAAATCTGCAATTTTTCACAAATGCGCGCCAGCACTCTCTGGTTCGCACCACCCCGGATGGAGTTGGTGGCCACCAACCCGGCGCGCTCACATTTTCCTGATTCAATTTGGGCGCGGGCTTTTTCGAACCAATAGGTGACCAAGTCTGCATCGCCCGGTACGCGATCTTTGTAGCGTGCGCGCAATGACTTTGTATACGCCTCTCCCAGCTCCCGCAGCATGAACCGTTGTCCCAAAAACGGCGGATTCCCCACAATCACCGTGGCGGTGGGCCATTTTGCTTCTGCGCCAGTGGGTGTAAGCAGCGCGTCCCGGTGCGCAATGCTGTCGAGCGGCTTCAAAATGGGGTTAGTTGCAAATGGATAGCCGTTGCTCAAACACCATTGAATATCACCAATCCAGACGGTAACGCGGGCCAGCTCGGCGGCAAATTCATTGATTTCAAGGCCCAGGATGTTGTGCGGGCCGGTCT
>JBGSRY010000397.1:0-2217 GCA_041737325.1 Rhodoferax sp.
CGAGAAATTGTTTTAAATGTGAATTCATGGTGCAGCGCTTGGTGCAGGTGTGTTGCGATGGGGTGAATCATCGCGCCCTGGCCTTAAGGTCACCTTAGCCGCGGCTTAAGGTTTTCTTAGCTGTGTGGGCCCTGCAAAGCCTCGTCCAGCAGTTCAATCCAGTGCCGCACTTTGGTTTCAGTGCCACTTTGCAAGTGCGTGATGCAGCCGATGTTGGCCGACACAATTTCGTCCGGCGGCTGCTCGCCAAAGGTGCTGGCTAAATTGGATAGCTTGCGGTCGCGCAGCTGGTAAGAAAGCTTGGGGTTGAGCACGCTGTAAGTACCCGCTGAGCCGCAACACAGGTGCGGTTCACAGCCGGTGGTTTTGACGTTGAAACCCAGCTCGGCCATGTATTTTTCGACCCCGCCGCGCAGCTGCATGCCGTGTTGCAACGAGCACGGCGGGTGAAAGGCGATGCGCCGGGCGCTGTGGCGCACTTGGTCTTTGAGTTTGACCGCCAGCTCGGGCAACCATTCGCTCACGTCCAGGGTCAATTCGCTCACGCGTTTGGCCCGGGCGGCGTAATTGGGGTCGTTACGCAGGATGTGGCCGTAGTCCTTGACCGTGACACCACAACCCGAGGCATTGATCACGATGCCCTCTACGCCGTGTTCCAGCAGCGGCCACCAGGCATCCACATTGGCGCGCATCTCGTCCATGCCGCCGGCTTGGTCGTTCAGGTGGAACTTGACCGCACCGCAGCAGCCTGCTTTGGCAGCCACCACACACTGGATGCCTGCGGCATCAAAGACACGCGCCGTGGCGCTGTTGATGTTGGGGCTCATGCTGGGTTGTACGCAGCCCTGCAGCACCAAAACTTGGCGGCGGTGGTTGCGTGTGGGGGTCAGCCCGGCATGTTGTTTGGCTGGTACTTTGTTTTGCAGCGCATGGGGCAGCAGCGGGCGCACCAGTTGACCCAGTGCCATGGCCTTGGCAAAGGCCGGGCTGGGCAGGCCTTCTTTCAAGGCCCAGCGCAGCGCGCGTTCAGTTGCAGGGCGCGGCACTTGCGCGTCCACAATTTTGCGGCCAATGTCGAGCAGGTGACCATATTGCACGCCGCTGGGGCAGGTGGATTCGCAATTGCGGCACGTCAGGCAGCGGTCCAGGTGCAGCTGTGTTTTGCGGCTTGGTGTCGTGCCTTCAAGCACTTGCTTGATCAGATAAATGC
This sequence comes from Rhodoferax sp., assembly GCA_041737325.1. GTDB lineage: Bacteria > Pseudomonadota > Gammaproteobacteria > Burkholderiales > Burkholderiaceae_C > Rhodoferax. Next base: position 1,211 of record JBGSRY010000397.1, read on the forward strand.
GGCCACGCGGGCCGTCCAGCTCGTCGCCGAGCAACTGGTAGGTGGGGCAGGTGGCGGTGCAAAAACCGCAGTGCACGCACTTGCGCAAAATGGCCTCGGCTTCGATGCCGTCGGGCGTGCCAAGGTATTGGGGGGCGAGTTGAGTTTGCATGGGTTCAGAGGCCTGGGTACAGGCGGGCACGGTTGAAGATGCCGGCCGGGTCAAATTCCGCCTTGAGCCGTTGGTGGATGCTTGCGATGGTTGGTTTTAGTGCATCAAATTTGCCATTAACCCCTGAATTTAAAGCGTTGCCAGCTATAAAAATAGAAGCATTTCCGCCCACGTCTGCAGCCCGTTTGCGCAACTGTGCATGGGCTGACTCAGGGGCCCAAAGCCAGCGTTGCCCACCGTGCCACTCCACCAGCTGCGCCCACGGCAGCTGCAGGGCCGGGGTGGTTTGTGGCAGGCTCAAGCGCCACAACGCCAAGGGCTCTGTGGCCTTTGGGGGCGGGGTGAAAAACGGCAGGGTCTGGTCACGGCAGGCCGACCAGTCGGCGCTGGCCTGTGTGTTGTCGATGCGGCTGCCGGGCACATCGGCCAGCATGTGGTCACAGGCTGATTCCACCGCAGCGCTGGCCCCGCGCAGGCGCACAAACAGCAGCTCTGGGCGATGCGGGGCGGTGTCGTCACAGACCCAGCAGCTGGCGTTCAAGGGCAGGGGCTGCGCACCCCAGCGGTGCAGTTGCGCCAACGCGCTGGCCTGGTCAAGTTGGAACACCAGGGTAGCTTCAGCCGGGGCGGTGGGCAGCACTTTGAGTGAAATCTCGGTCAGCAGGCCGAGCGTGCCCATGGCCCCCACCATCAGGCGCGACACGTCGTAACCGGCCACGTTTTTCATCACTTGGCCGCCAAAGGTGAGGTGCTGGCCATGGCCGTTGATCAGTTGCACGCCCAGCACGTAGTCACGCACTCCCCCAACGCTGGCCCGCGCCGGGCCGCTCAAACCAGCTGCCACCATGCCAGCGCA
>JBGSRY010000427.1:0-2321 GCA_041737325.1 Rhodoferax sp.
GTCATCCACCAGGGCGCGGATGATGGCTTGCGGCAGCTGGCCCGGCGTCCCCACCGCAATGCCTTCGGCAATGCTGCTGCTGCCCTGCGGGTGGTGCGTGCCCTTGATGGCATTGACCATGGCCGGAAAGCGTGCGCTTTGCACACCAATGACCTCTATGCCAGGCTTGATGGCCTTGGCCGCCGTGGACATGCCCGCAATCAAACCGCCGCCGCCAATGGCCACAATCAAGGTGTCCAGCGCGGGCACTTCAGCCAGCATTTCCAGTGCCACCGTGCCTTGTCCGGCCACGATGTCGGGGTCGTCATAGGGGTGGACAAAAATCAGCTGTTGTTGTGCCGCCAGCGCCATGGCGTGGCTGCGGGCTTCGTCCAAGGTGTCGCCGTGCAGCACCACTTCAGCACCAAAGCCACGGGTGCGCTCAATCTTGACCCCTGGCGTAAAACGCGGCATGACGATCACCGCGCGCAGCCCCAGGCGCTGGGCGTGGTAGGCCACACCCTGGGCGTGGTTGCCGGCACTCATGGCAATCACACCGCGGGCACGTTCTTCTGCGCTGAGTTGTGACAGCTTGTTGCAGGCCCCACGCTCTTTGAACGAGGCCGTGAACTGCAAATTCTCGAACTTCAAAAACACCTGCGCCCCGGTGATGTCAGACAGCGTGTGCGAGGCCACACAGGGGGTGCGCAGCACATGGGCTTTCAGACGCTGCGCGGCATCTTCAATGTCGGCTAATTCAATCATGGTGGGTCTCCAGCAAAACCACAGTATCACCGCACCCGCGTGCCCAACCAGGCGGCACTGACGATCATCAGCGCTGCCAGACCCACCGGCCACGTCAGGCTGCGCCCGATCACCCCCAGCAACAAGGCGGTGGACAACAACGGCGTGAGGTAACTGAGGATGCCAATGTGGCGCGCATCACCGGTTTTCAGGGCCCGGTCCCACAGAAAAAATGCCGCACCCATCGGCCCCAGGCCCATCACCACAATCAGCATGCCGTCACGCAGGCTCAAGTCCACGCTGGGTTCCAGCAGCGCGTGGCACGCCAAAGACAGCAACCCCGAGACCCAGGCAAAGGTACCAATGGCAGCCGTGGGAAAGGGGGGCACACGCCGCGTCAGCAGCGAATAACTGGCCCACATGAAGGCAGCACCCGCAGCGGCCAGATAGCCCCAGAGCGCACCGCCGGGGATGGAGCCGACGCTGGTTTGCACCCCGGCTGCGCCCAAAATCACCACCGCCGCACCGGCAAAACCAATCAAAGCCGCCACCACATGCTGCCAGCGCCATACCAGGCCTGGCAACCACACAGGGGCCAGCACCACAATCAGCAACGGCCACAGGTAGTTGACCAGATTGGCCTGCACGGGCGGGGCTTGGCGCAGCGCCAAAAACAGTAAAAAGTGGTAGCCAAACAGGCCATAGATGCCCAGGGCCAAGGTGGGCAAGGGCACGCGCCAGGCCGCTGGTTTAAAGCCGGACAAAGGCAGCGCTACCAAGCCTCCCACCAGCAAGGCCAGACCGGTGAGCAAAAACGGCGGCACATGGCCCAGCGCCACACCCAGGCTGGCCAGGCTGCTCCAAAGGGCAATCGCCCCCAGCGCCAACAGCTGCGGATGGTTCCTCAAGGCCGCTGGTCGGTTGACGGCCGCTGCCACAGGTTGATGCCACCTTCGACCGCGTGCTGGTCAATGGCACTGAGTTCCTCGGGCGTAAAGTCCAGGTGCTGCAACGCACCCACCAGTTCGGTGATTTGGGCCGCTGAACTGGCCCCGATCAGAGCCGAAGTCACACGCGCATCACGCAACACCCAGGCCGTGGCCATTTGTGCCAGGCTTTGGCCACGCGCCAGCGCCATGTCGTTGAGGGCATGCACATGCTTCAGGTTTTGCGCACTCAAAAACTCGGGCTTGAATGAGCTGCCACCGGGGCGGTTGATGCGTGCATCGGCGGGCACACCGTTTAAATATTTGTCGGTCAGCAGCCCCTGTGCCAGCGCACTGAAGGCAATGCAGCCCATGCCAGTGTCGTCCAGCGCGTTGAGCAAATCGTCTTCAACCCAGCGGTTCAGCAGGCTGTAGGAGGGCTGGTGGATCAGGGCGCGCACGCCCATGCGGTTCAGCAGCGCCGCCGCCTCACGCGTTTTGCCAGGCGAATAACTGCTGATGCCCACATACAGCGCCTTGCCTTGCTGCACCGCGCTGGCCAGTGCGCCCATGGTTTCTTCCAGCGGGGTGTCAGGATCAAAGCGGTGGCTGTAGAAGATGTCCACATAGTCCAGTCCCATGCGCTGCAGGCTCTGGTCCAGGCTGGCGAGC
>JBGSRY010000452.1:0-4728 GCA_041737325.1 Rhodoferax sp.
TGGCCAGCTGGTGGCGGGGGTGGACGAGGCCGGGCGTGGACCCCTGGCCGGGCCGGTGGTGGCTGCGGCCGTGATTCTGGACGACCTGCATCCGATCGCCGGGTTGAACGACTCCAAGCAACTCAGCGCCGTCCGGCGCGAGCGTTTGTTTGATGAAATTCGTGCCAAAGCCTTGTGTTTTTCGGTGGCCCAGGCCAGCGTGCAAGAAATCGAATCGCTCAACATTTTGCAGGCCACGTTGCTGGCCATGCGCCGCGCCGTGCTGGGTCTGCGTCTGCCACCGAAGCTGGTGCTGGTGGACGGCAACCGCTTGCCGGTGCTGCCGATGCGCTGCGAGGCCATCGTCCAAGGTGACGCGCTGATTGCTGCCATTTCAGCGGCCTCTATTCTGGCCAAGGTCACGCGTGACCGCGACTGCGCTACGCTGGACGCACAGTACCCGGCCTACGGTTTTGCCCAACACAAAGGCTATGGCACGGCGCAACACCTGGCCGCACTGCAGGCACACGGGGCTTGTGCGGCGCACCGCAAGACCTTTGCGCCGGTGCGTGAGGTGCTGGCGCGCGCTGTGCCCCCGGCCAACACCACCCCCTGAACCTGGCTGCCATGAACGCTCCCACCCTGATTTCGTCGCGTGACAACGCCTTGCTCAAAGACCTGCGCCGACTCGCCAGTGGCAATCTGGAATACCGCAAACAGGGCCGTTTCTGGGCCGAAGGCGACCACCTGGTGCGTGCCGCCCTGGTGCGCGGCGTGCGCCCTGTCATGGGCATTTTTTCAGAGTCATTTTGGCCTCTAGCCCAAGTAAAATATGCGCAAGCAGCTACAAAAAACATAGTTATCCCTGATGCGTTGTATGACACGCTGAGCGCCCTGGAGTCCCCCGCGCGCATGGGCTTTGTCTTTGACTTGCCGGCTGCGCCCGCGCTGCAACCGCAGGCTGCCAGCGTGGTGCTGGACCGCGTCCAAGACGCGGGCAACGTCGGGGCGATGTTGCGCAGTGCCTCGGCCTTTGGTTTCAAGCAAGTCATTGCCCTCAAAGGCACGGCCGCCCTGTGGAGCCCCAAAGTGTTGCGCGCGGGCATGGGCGCGCATTGGGGGCTGCAGTTGATCGAATCAGCCGACCTGTTGCTGGTGCAGCAGCTCACCGTGCCGTTGCTGGTGACCAGCTCGCACCGTGGTGATTTTTTACACCAGTCGTTGCGCCAGCAAACCTTGCCCATGCCCTGCGCCTGGGCCATGGGGCATGAAGGGCAGGGCGTGGCTGCCGAGCTTGAGGCTTTGGCCAGTCAGCACGTGCGCATTGCCCAGCCCGGTGGCGAAGAATCGCTCAATGTGGCCACTGCGGCCGCCATTTGCCTGCATGCCAGTGCCACGGCAAACCTCGGGTAAACCCGCATTTTTCACGGGTCTGCAGGGCATCACAAGGGCCTTCAGACCTGCCGCTCGGCTATAATTCGCGCCACTTTCGCACCCGCGTACGCTCACAGCAGCAGTCCCAAGCTTCTTCCCTTTTAAAACAATCCAAGAGCACGCTCTTGGGCGCGTTTGGGCGTACCCGTAACTTATTCGGAGAACCCTTTGCTTTTGTCTCTCAAGGGAAATACCCCCCCCGCCATTCTGGCACTCGCAGACGGCACGGTCTATCTTGGCACTTCCATTGGCGCACCGGGCGGCACCGTGGGCGAGGTGGTGTTCAACACCTCCATGACCGGCTACCAGGAAATCCTGACCGACCCCAGCTACTGCCAGCAACTGGTCACCTTGACCTACCCGCACATTGGCAACACCGGGGTCAATGCGCAAGACATCGAGTCTGACCGTGTGCAAGCGGCTGGCCTGATCATCAAAGACTTGCCCTTGCTGGCTTCCAACTTTCGCGCCACCCAGTCCCTGGATGCTTACCTGCGCGAACAGGGTACGGTAGCCATTGCCAACATCGACACGCGCCAGTTGACACGCCAACTGCGCACCCATGGCGCACAAAACGGTTGCATTCTGGCTTTGGCGCTGGGCGAGGTCGTGACACCGGACGTGGTCGAGCGTGCCATCGATTTGGCCAAGGCCGCACCCAGCATGTCGGGCCTGGACCTGGCCAAAGTGGTGAGCACCCCAACGGGCTACGCCTGGACACAGACCGAATGGGCGCTGTTTCAACCTGCGCAGGCGGGCGCGCCCGGTTTTGGTGAACAAGCTGCACCGCAGTTTCATGTGGTGGCCTATGACTTTGGCATCAAGAAAAACATCCTGCGCATGTTGGCCCAACGCGGCTGCAAGGTCACCGTGGTGCCCGCGCAAACGCCTGCAGCAGAGGTCTTCAAACTGCAACCCGACGGTGTTTTCCTCAGCAACGGTCCGGGCGACCCCGAGCCGTGCACCTACGCCATTGCGGCAGCAACCGAGCTGATCGAATCCGGTCTTCCGGTGTTTGGCATTTGTCTGGGGCATCAGATCATGGCACTGGCCAGCGGGGCCAAAACCTTCAAGATGAAGTTTGGCCACCACGGGGCCAACCATCCAGTCAAAGACCTCCACACCGGGCATGTCTGCATCACCAGCCAGAACCATGGTTTTGCGGTGGATGACAAAACCCTGCCGGGCACGCTGCGCCCCACCCACATCAGCCTGTTTGACGGCACGCTGCAAGGCATGGAGCGCACCGACAAACCTGCTTTCAGTTTTCAGGGCCACCCAGAGGCCTCACCGGGGCCACAAGACATTGGCACCCTGTTTGACCGTTTTGTCGCCAGCATGGCAGCGCGCGCATGAGCTTCTACGGTGTGACCGATTTATGGACCTACGTGGTCGGCGCGTTTGGCATCATTTTGTTGCCCGGCCCCAATTCGCTGTATGTACTCTCAGTGGCCACGGCACGCGGTGTGCGCGCCGGGTTCCAGGGCGCATTTGGCGTGTTTGTGGGGGACACCCTGTTGCTGATCTGCACCGCATTGGGCGCGGCCAGCCTGCTGCGCACGCATCCCACCGCGTTCATGGTCGTCAAGTACGCCGGGGCGGCGTATTTGTTTTGGGTTGGGCTCAATCTGCTCTGGGGCGCTTTGAAGGCGCTGCGCCGTCAACCGGACGCCGTTGTGGCGGTGGCCGATGCCGCTGCGTCTGACACGGCCGCCCGTGCCAGCCATTTGCAAAGTCCATTCAAACGTGCGTTGGTCATCAGCCTGCTCAACCCCAAGGCGATTTTGTTCTTGCTGTCGTTCTTTGTGCAGTTCATCGACCCGGGTTACGCCCAGCCCGAGGTGCCGTTTTTGATTTTGAGCACCATCCTGATGAGCTTCAGCGCGCTGTACCTGACGGTGTTGATCCTGACCGGCGCACGCCTGGCAGAAACTTTTCGGCAACGCCGACGCTTGTCGTCGGGCTTGTCCAGCCTGGTGGGTGGCCTGTTTGTCTGGTTTGGCACCAAATTGGCGACCGCCAGCCTGAATTGAGTTGATATAAAAACAATAGCTGCTAGCCCTTTATTTATAAGGGCTATAGGCCTATTTAATATAAAATTATGGCAAAACGTACTGACATCAAAAGCATCCTGATCATTGGCGCGGGCCCGATCATCATCGGCCAGGCCTGCGAGTTTGACTACTCGGGTGTGCAGGCCTGCAAGGCGCTGCGCGAAGAGGGCTACAAGGTCATCTTGATCAACAGCAACCCGGCCACCATCATGACCGACCCGGCCACGGCCGACGTGATCTACATCGAGCCCATCACCTGGAAAACGGTCGAGAAAATCATTGCCAAAGAGCGCCCGGATGCCATCCTGCCCACCATGGGCGGCCAGACCGCGCTGAACTGCGCGCTCGATTTGTGGCACAACGGCGTGCTGGACAAATACACCGGTGCGGCCACGGGCAAGGCCATCGAGCTGATTGGTGCCAAACCCGAGGCCATCGACAAGGCCGAAGACCGCCTCAAGTTCAAGGATGCCATGACCAAAATCGGTCTGGGCTCGGCGCGTTCCGGTATTGCCCACAGCATGGCCGAGGCCTGGGACGTGCAACGCACGGTGGGGTTCCCCACGGTGATTCGCCCCAGCTTCACGCTCGGCGGCACCGGCGGCGGCATTGCCTACAACCCGGAAGAGTTCGAGGTGATCTGCAAGCGCGGCCTGGAAGCCTCGCCGACCAACGAGTTGTTGATTGAAGAATCGCTGCTCGGCTGGAAAGAGTACGAGATGGAAGTGGTGCGCGACACGGCGGACAACTGCATCATCATCTGCTCGATCGAAAACCTCGACCCGATGGGCGTTCACACCGGCGACAGCATCACCGTGGCACCAGCGCAAACCTTGACCGACAAGGAATACCAAATCTTGCGCAATGCCAGTCTGGCGGTGCTGCGCGAAATTGGGGTTGATACCGGTGGCTCTAACGTGCAGTTCTCCATCAACCCGAAAGACGGGCGCATGGTGGTGATCGAGATGAACCCACGCGTCAGCCGCTCCAGCGCGCTGGCTTCCAAAGCCACCGGTTTCCCGATTGCCAAGGTGGCGGCCAAGCTGGCGGTAGGCTACACGCTGGATGAACTCAAGAACGAGATCACCGGTGGTGCCACGCCCGCCAGTTTCGAGCCCAGCATCGATTACGTGGTGACCAAGCTGCCACGGTTTGCCTTCGAGAAATTCCCCAAGGCCGATGCACGTCTGACCACCCAGATGAAATCCGTGGGCGAGGTCATGGCTATCGGCCGGACCTTCCAGGAATCCCTGCAGAAAGC
>JBGSRY010000488.1:0-1840 GCA_041737325.1 Rhodoferax sp.
GGCTGCCATCGTTGACGAAGTGGGCCATGACGTGCCGAACGGCGCAGGGGGTTTGCTGGTGGTCAAACGCCCCTGGCCGTCGATGATTCGCACCGTGTGGGGCGATCCTGAACGCTTCAAATCGGGCTATTTCCCGGCTGAACTGGGTGGCAAATATTACCTGGCCGGCGACGGTGCCGTGCGCAGTGCCGACCGTGGTTATTTCCGCATCACGGGCCGCATTGACGACGTGTTGAACGTGTCGGGCCACCGCATGGGCACGATGGAAATTGAATCGGCCCTGGTTGCCAAGACCGACCTGGTGGCTGAAGCCGCTGTGGTGGGGCGTCCGGATGATTTGACCGGTGAGGCCATTGTGGCGTTTGTGGTGCTTAAACGTGCCGTGCCCACGGGTGACGAAGCCAAGCAAATTGCCAAAGACTTGCGCGACTGGGTGGCCAAAGAAATTGGCCCGATTGCCAAGCCCAAGGACATCCGCTTTGGCGAGAACCTGCCCAAAACCCGTTCCGGCAAGATCATGCGCCGCCTGTTGCGTTCGCTGGCCAATGGTGAAGACATCACCCAAGATACTTCCACACTGGAAAATCCGGCCATTCTGAATCAGTTGGGTCAAACCTACTGATGCTTCCAAAAATATAGCTTGTGGCCCTTATCAATAAAGGGCTACAAGCTGTTTTTGTGTATAAAAAAAGTCTGTTTGAAAGACTCCAAAAAAGCCCGCAATTGCGGGCTTTTTTGACTCAGGGGCGCGCCAGGCGCAGCGACTTATTTTTGTGACAACACCCATTTGACCAGGGTTTCAGCCTCGGCTTGGCTGACTTGTGGATTGGCAGGCATCGGGATGGCCCCCCAGGTACCTGAACCACCTTTCATGACTTTGGTGGTCAATTTGGCGGTGACATCTTGGCCCGCATATTTTTTGGCCACTTCTTTGTAAGCAGGGCCAACCACTTTTTTATCGACGGCATGGCAAGCCAGGCAGTTCTTTTTTTGTGCCAGGGCTTGATCTGCCAACACCGGGGCAGTCATGAAAGCGGCGGCCAGCAAGGCAAATACGGTTCGTTTCATTGTTTTGTCCTTAAGGGAAGTCGGTTAGAGTTGCTGTAACGCGATTGTAGGTTGCGGGGTTGACACCATGGTCAACCCGCATCATTGGAGGCAGTGCATGTATTTGCTTGGTTTGGGTCTGATTTTGCTGGTACTGAAATATGCCGAAATAGGGCCGGTGGCGACATGGCCGTGGTGGCTGATTGCCGTTCCCTTTGGTCTGGCGGTGGTGTGGTGGGCGTGGGCTGATAACTCGGGTTACACCAAGCGCAAAGCCATGGCGCTTGAAGACAAGCGCCGCGCCGACCGTCGTGAGCGCACCAAACAGGCACTGGATGCCAATTACCAGAAGAATCGCAAGCGTTGAGTGCAGCCATGGGTTAGAGGGTGCTGGGCCATAATCACGGCCCACGCACCGCATGCGGTTTTATTCAACCTCTGACGCACCCACATCATGCCCATTTACCGCTCTAAAACCACCACTGCCGGCAGCAACATGGCGGGGGCTCGTTCACTCTGGCGTGCCACCGGCATGAAAGATGGCGACTTTGACAAACCCATCATCGCCGTGGTCAATTCTTTCACCCAGTTTGTGCCCGGCCATGTGCATCTTCACGAGATCGGGCAAAAGGTTAAGGCAATCATCGAGTCGAAGGGCTTTTTTGCCGCCGAATTCAATACTATCGCCATCGATGACGGCATAGCGATGGGTCATGCAGGCATGCTCTACAGTCTTCCCTCGCGCGATCTGATCGCCGACAGCGTCGAATACATGGTCAACGCGCACCGCGCG
>JBGSRY010000490.1:0-4233 GCA_041737325.1 Rhodoferax sp.
TGCAGTGCCAGCTGGATGTGGGCGGCAACGATGGTGTGCGCTAGCGCTTCAAGGGCGGATACCCTGGCGGCGGTGGTGTTGCCTGCCTTCATGCTTGATGCCAGAACGGTGTGCCCAACACCGGTGTGCTGGGCTCGGCCGCTTCTTTTGCAGCCATCGTGCCGGCCAGAAACGCGTCGCGTCCGGCCTGCGTTGCAGCCGCAAAGGCTGCGGCCATGCGTGGCGGGTCAGTGGCCAAGGCTACGGCCGTGTTGAGCAACACCGCGTCAAAGCCCCACTCCATCACCTGGCAGGCGTGCGACGGCAAGCCCAGCCCGGCATCGACGATCCGCGGCACGTCGATGCGCGCGCGCAGGGTGCGCAGGGCATACGGGTTAACGGGGCCTTTGCCGGTACCAATCGGGGCCGCCCAGGGCATCAGCGCCTGGCAACCCACATCGACCAGGCGCTGGCACAGCACCAGATCGTCGGTGCAATAGGGCAGTACCTTGAAGCCGTCTTTGATCAGCTGGCTGGCGACTTGCACCAGGTTCAGCGTGTCGGGCTGCAGGGTGTAGTCATCGCCGATCAACTCCAGCTTGATCCAGGGTGTGGCAAACACCTCACGCGCCATGTGGGCGGTGGTGATGACCTCGGCCACACTGTGGCAGCCAGCGGTGTTGGGCAATACCGGCACAGCCAGTTCACCCAGCATGTGCCAGAAACGGTTGTCCGTGTCGGGTGCAGACAGGTTTTGGCGGCGCAGTGATGCCGTCAACATGGCGGGTTGAGCCAGCGCTACAGCGGCTTGCAGAATGCTATGAGATGGATAGCGGGCTGTGCCTAAGAATAAACGGCTAGAGAATGATTTACCATAAAGATTCAAGCTGTCGTGTGAGCCCTGAATGGCTGTGGTGTGGTGTGGTTTCATGGTGCAATGGTTTGGGTTTTGGGCTTGCTTTTAGCCACCGACCACCGGGGCAATCAGGTCGATGCGGTCGCCGTCTTGCAGCGCGGTCTGGTGGTAGTGGGCTTGGGGGACAAATTGCAGGTTGACGGCTGCAGCAAACGGTGGTTTGACCTGCAGCGCCGCCACGGCATCGGCCAGCGTGGCCCCACCTGCCAGGGTCAGCGGTGTCTGGTTGACCAGCACGTGCAAGGTATGGGGCCTGTTCATCAACAAGCCTTAAGCCGTGCGCGGCTCAATCGGCAGCGACCAGCGCGCTGCCAGGGTTGAGCTGCCGCTGGCCAGCAGCTCCAGCACCACGTCGTGCAGCGCGGGAGAGATCAGGTAGCCATGCCGGTACAGACCGTTGACTTGCAGCGTGCGCGCGCCCAGCCAGCGCACGGCGGGTTGGTTGTCGCCCAGGGCCGGACGGCATTGCGCTACCAGGTCGATGATGCGCGCTTCGCCAAAACCGCTGTCGACGGTGTAGGCGGCGCTGAGCAGTTCGAGGGCTGATCGCACGCTCACCGGGGAAGTGTCGTCTGATTCGATTTCGGTCGCCCCGACCAAAAAATACCCATCCTGCTTGGGGGCGATGTAGATCGGGTAGCGCGGATGCACCAGCCGGGTTGGGCGCGACAGGGTCACGTTGGGTGCCAGCAGGGTGATGATCTCGCAGCGCACGCCGCGCAGTTCGGGCCATTGCGGTTGCGCACCCAGACCACGGCAGTCCAGCACCCAGTCCGGCTGACCCTCCTGGCCAGGACAAAAATCAGCCGGGCTGCGCGGGCTGCTCCAGTGCAGCGTCACGCCCAGGCGCTGCATGTTTGCCAGCAGTGCGTCCATCAATTGGTGGTTGTCAAGCTGGCCTTCACCGGGCAGGTACAGGCCCTGGTTAAAGCGGCTTCCCAAGCCGGGTTCGAGTTGGTCAAGACCCGTTGTGTCGAGCGCTTGCGGGCGGGGCAGGTCGGGCAGACGTTGCCCGGTGGCGGCCAGCAATTGACCCAGGCGTTGTGCGTCGGCGCTGTCCTGGCGATGCCAGAGCACCAGCGTGCCTTGTTGTTGGAAAAACACCGGCGCGTCGAGTGCGGCAATCAGCTCGGGCCAGCGCGTCAGTGCGTACTGGCCCATGCGCACCACCCGGTCTTCGGCCACTGCAGATTCGGCCAAGGGGGCCAACATGGCGGCGGCGGCAAAGGCCGCAGCGCTGCGGTTGCTGGCTTCCTGGGCCTCGTACACCGTCAGCTGGTGTCCGGCACGTGCCAGCGAAGACACCAGCAGCCGCCCCATCAGGCCAGCGCCCAAGACAGTGATGTTCATGCGAATCAAAGAAGATGCCATCTGTTTGCCCTATGCAAAAAGTTGGCAGGTCGGCGGCGTTGACCGGGTAGAAAACCTCGTCAGAGAAGGCGGCGAAGACCCGGGTTCAACATGCTTCCCTGCGCGAGGATTACCTCAATCAGGTTCAAAGGGACTTTCTCAGTCGGCCTGGCAGTTTGAGCTGCAGGCCAACACCCCTAGCGAATGCGTCAACGTGTGGCGCGGGCGGGATTCTACGGCGGGCTAGGCCTCGCCACCAAAATGGGCGCTCAGGTTGTCGATGTATTGCTCGACCATTTTTTCAAATTCAGCTTCGACCACGGGGGCTACCACCATCTTCATCAGACCGGGCAGCGGCAGCGTCAGGTCGCCGTGAATATGGAGTTCAAGCTGGGTTGATTTTTTCTTGTCGGTGATCTTCCAGTTGCCTGCGACCAGGGCATTGCCTTCACCCTCCACGGGTGTCCAGACCACACTGCCCTTGGCTTTGTTGCTGCTGTATTTGGATGCATAAATGGTTTGCAGGTTGACTTGGGCCAAACCAATTTTGGCCATTTCCCAGCGGTATGTGTTCTGGCCCAGGTCGACCAGTTGATCGACCTTGGGAAAAAAACTGGCCGAGGTAGGCACGTGGCTGAGCACTTCAAAGACGGTTGCATAGTCCGCCTTGACAGCAAATTCGTAGCCCAAATCGATCGTGACGGTGATGGCCATGGGGGTCTCCAGGTGGTTGATACAACAGGTGTCGCAGCGGCAAAAAGGTTTGCCAGCACAATACCGGCTTCAATCATAAGGCTCCCATGTGTTTGCTACTGGCCCCCATGGAGGGGTTGCTTGATTTTGTGCTGCGTGACATTTTGACCCGTGTCGGAGGCGTGGACAGGTGTGTCTCGGAATTCATCCGGGTTACCGACACCTTGCTGCCCGAACGGGTTTTTTTGCGCTATGTGCCCGAGCTCAAGCACGGGAGCAAGACGGCTGCGGGTGTGGCCGTGCGACCGCAGTTGCTGGGCTCCGACCCGGTTTGCCTGGCTGAGAACGCGGCCAGTTTGGCCAGCTTGGGCCCCGAGGGGATTGACCTGAATTTTGGCTGCCCGTCGCCGGTGGTCAACCGGCATCGCGGCGGCTCGGCATTGCTGGACGAGCCCGAGTTGCTGTACCGCATTGTTCTGGCCGTTCGCCAAGCCGTGCCGCTGCATTTGCCGGTGTCGGCCAAGATGCGGCTGGGTTTGCACGATGACACCCGGGCCGAGGCCTGTGCGCTGGCGATAGAGTCTGCCGGCGCAAGTGAATTGGTGGTGCACGCCCGTACCAAAAGTGATGGCTACCGGCCACCGGCTTATTGGGAGCGCATTGCCGATATTGGTGCGGTGGTGCGCTTGCCTTTGGTGGCCAATGGAGAAATCTGGACGGTGGCTGATGCGTTGCGTTGTCGCCAGGTGTCGGGATGTCAGAGCCTGATGCTGGGGCGTGGCATGGTGGCCAATCCGGCGCTGGCGCGCGCTATTTTGGGTGTGGATGCGGCATCGCCTGAACCTTTGACCTTGCCCTGGCCTGCGTTGTTTGGCCTGATGGAGCAATTTTGGCACTTGCTGGTGCAGCACCTGGAGCGTGACCAGCAGGCCGGTCGGCTCAAACAGTGGTTGAACCTGTTGCGGCGTGTGGAGCCGCAGGCGCAAGCGGCGTTCATGGCGGTGCGCCAATACCATGACCCGCGTGATGTTGCGCTTTGGTTCGAGAGGCAGCGCGGGTCGATGGCGTGACACGCACGGCCGGCCTGAGACTTGAATTACGCCCGGATGGCACCATGTCCTGTGCGTCTGGGTGCGTTGATTGCCCCCGATAGAATGTTTTCATGGCCACAAAAATTCCCAAAACTCCTCAACCCAAACCCGCACGCGTGCCCGATACGGACGACGATGGTGTGGTGGTACTGGAACGGCGCACGCAACGCACCCGTCCACCGTCCATGTACCAGGTGGTGATGC
>JBGSRY010000492.1:0-1685 GCA_041737325.1 Rhodoferax sp.
GCTACGGCGCACAGCGGGTCACCCACCAGCGGCAGCCAGGCCAACAGGCAAGCCTTGGGCCCCAGGCGCTCCAGCCACGCCAGCGCGCGCAAATGGTGGGCACTGTGCTGATGCCGTTGCACCACGTGATGTGAGGCCAGCCCCATCCACCAGGTCACAGCGCCGCCCAGCGTGTTGCCAGCGGTGGCCACGGCAATCGCAGGCCAGAAAAGTGAGGGGTTGAGTTCGACCAGTCCAAACACGGCGGGTTCAGACCCAAGCGGCAACAGCGTGGCCGAAATGAACGACACCACAAACACCGTGCTCAGGCCAAATTTGGGCAGAGCCAGCAGCGTCAGCAGGTGTTCAAGCCAGAGTTCCATGGGTGCGCGAGTATAGGCAGGCGATGCCTTGTGGCAGGCGCTGTGCGGGTTTCAATTGCTGAAAATTTGGGCAGTTAGAATTCAGCCACTCCCCCCTTTTCAAATTGCTTTTGTCCGGCTTGGCCGCGCCTTGAATTTGTCCGCATGAACATCGGTTCGTATCTCCTGCCCAACCGCTACTTTGTTGCCCCCATGGCCGGGGTCACAGACCGGCCGTTTCGCCTGCTCTGCAAGCGACTTGGGGCGGGCTATGCGGTGAGCGAAATGGTGACCAGCCGGGCGGATTTGTGGGACTCTTTGAAAACCTCGCGCCGCGCCAACCACGCGGGCGAGCCGGGCCCGATTGCCGTGCAAATTGCCGGCACCGAGCCGCACATGATGGCCGATGCGGCGCGCTACAACATCGACCGTGGTGCGCAGATCATCGACATCAACATGGGCTGTCCGGCCAAAAAAGTCTGTAACAAATGGGCCGGTTCGGCCTTGATGCAAGACCAGACGCTGGCATTGCAAATAGTCACCGCCACGGTGCAAGCTTGCGCCCCGCATGGCGTGCCGGTGACCCTGAAAATGCGCACCGGCTGGTGTCAAGCTGAAAAAAACGCGGTGCAACTGGCGCTGGCCGCACAAGACGCGGGCGTGCAAATGGTCACGGTGCATGGTCGCACCCGCGAGCAAGGTTACCGAGGTGAGGCCGAATACGACACCATGGCGGCCGTCAAGGCGGCGCTGCACATTCCGGTGGTGGCCAACGGCGACATCGACAGTGCTGAAAAAGCCCGCGCCGTGCTCAGCGCCACCGGTGCCGATGCCATCATGGTCGGGCGCGCCGCGCAGGGGCGGCCCTGGATATTTCGTGAAATTGCACATTTCATGGCCACCGGCGAGCACTTGGCCCAGCCCCTGGTGGCCGAGGTCAAGCAGCTGCTGCTGGCGCATTTGCAAGACCATTACGCGCTGTATGGCGAATTCGCTGGGGTGCGCACCGCGCGCAAACACATTGGCTGGTACGTGCGCGACTTGCCCGGTGGCGAGCGCTTTCGCGCCCACATGAACACGCTGGTGGACTGCCAGGCGCAAAGCGCGGCGGTGGCCGATTTTTTTGACGCACTGAACGTGCAGATGGATCGTCTGCCCGAGCGTGCGACCCAACAACAAGGTAACAAACCAATGGAGGCTGTTCAATGAAACCCCTGCACATTGCAGACTGTGTGCGCAGTAACCTGGAGAGTTACCTGCACGACCTGGGCGCAAGCGAGCCCGACGGCATGTACGACATGCTGGTGGCGGTGGTCGAAAAACCGCTGCTGGAGGTGGTGATGC
>JBGSRY010000495.1:0-2703 GCA_041737325.1 Rhodoferax sp.
ATCCATCCTGAGTGCGGCCGTGTCCAATCCACAGTACACCGGCATGGGCACTACGGTGGTCGCAGGGGTGTTCAAAAACAATTGCCTGATTTTGGGTCATGTGGGAGACTCACGCTGCTACCGCTTGCGGCATGGGAAATTGACTCAACTCACCAAAGACCACTCGCTGTTGCAGGAACAAGTGGATGCCGGATTGTTAACCCCCGAACAGGCTTTGCTGGCCCCCGGTAAAAATCTGTTAACCCGGGCCCTGGGTGTGGACAGCGAGGTTGAGGTGGATATCCATGAGCACGATGTGCAGGACGGAGATGTGTATTTGATGTGTTCTGATGGCTTGACCGACATGTTGAATGACCTGGACATCACAACCAGCATGGATAAGTGTGCACTTTTGCCGGAGTTGGCCGACGAATTGATCACCAAAGCCAATGCGGCAGGTGGACGCGATAACATCAGCGTACTGCTGGCGCAAGCCAGGGCAAGCACTGAAAAAACCGGCCTGATGTCACGGCTGTTTGGTGCACCATGAGCACGGTCGGCCATGGCAACCCTGGCAACCATCAGCGTTTGAATCACTGGAGGGGCTTATGCCAAAAATAATCATCATGATGGACGGCATTGTCATCAAGGAGGTCGAATTGACCAAGGAGCGCACTTCCCTGGGTCGGCGTCCTTACAACGACATCGTCATTGAAAACCTGGCGGTCAGCGGTGAGCATGCGGCGTTTTACATGAAATCCAGTGAGGTCATGATCGAAGACCTCAACAGCACCAACGGCACTTTTGTCAATGGCAAGGTAGCCAGAAAGCAAGTGCTTGTGCACGGCGACGAACTGGAAATCGGCAAATACCAAATCCGGTTTGAGGCCGATCCGCAGCCTGATTTTGAAGAAACCCAAATGGTCGCGCGCCGCAGACCCGCCGCCTACGTGCCCCGGCCACCCGAGATCGATGTCAAAGGGGCCATCAAGGTGCTGTCCGGCCCAGCCAATGGACGCGAAATGAGTTTGACCAAGGTCGTCACTACCGTGGGCAAACCTGGCGTGTCGATTGCTGCCATCACACGCCGGGTGCATTATTTTTCCATTCACTATGTTGAGGGCCCCGATGTTCCCACCCTCAATGGTGCCGCTATCACGGCTGAGCCGGTGGTCCTCAACAGTGGCGATCACATGGTGCTGGCTGGCACCCACATGCAATTTGTTCAAAATTGATGTCATGCTTGATACGGTTTGCGCCCAAGCGACCCACTGCGCATGAGTTTCAACAGCAAACTCCCGGGCAGCAAGCGCGATGGCATGACGTTTGAGGCACTTTTTTACAAGCAGTTGCAGCATGTGACCGCGCGCATCCATGAAACCGACAACATTGAGCAAATCATGCTGGAAACCAGCCCCGAGATTTGCAAACTTTTCAATGCGGATCGATTGACACTGTACGTGGTCAATGAGGATCACAGCGCCATCATTTCCAAGATCAAGACCGGGCTCAACAGCAGCCGCGATCTGAAACTGCCGATCACACCGCAAAGCATTGCGGGCTATGTCGCCTACAGCCACATGCTGGTGAACTTGCCCGATGTTTATGACGATGATGCCCTGAAAAAAATCCACCCGGCGTTGACGTTTCTGAAAGAAGTGGACAAGCGCTCGGGTTATCGCACCCGCGAAATGCTGGTGGCCCCCATTCTGGATGGTCATGTGCTCTATGGTGTGCTGCAAATCATCAACAACAAAAGTGAGCAAGCTTTTGGCGCGCTGGACATTGAAGGCGTTTCCCAGCTTTGCAAGACCCTGGCCACCGCCATCCGCCACCGGCTCCAGGAAACCGAAGAAACCGTGCGGCGCATGGTGACCAAATACGATGGTTTGGTGGCCGAAGGCGTGATGACAGCCGAAGAACTGCAACACTGCCTGCAAGAGGCACGCACCCACGGCGTGGCCGCAGAACAGGTGTTGCTGACACGCTATCAAGTGCGTGCGTCCCAGATCGGCGCTTCATTGGCCAAATTTTTTGGCATGCCCTACGAGTCGTTTTCTGCGGGACGCATTCGATCAGAAATGCTCCACGGTGCCCTCAAACGGGAATTCATTGAAGAGCAGGGCTGGATTCCGCTGGAGGAGTCACCGGCAGGTCTGGTCATCATGTGCCTCGATCCGGAGGCGGTGCGCAGCTCACGCATCCTGCATCAGGTGTTTCCCAAAACGCCCAAGTTTGTCTACCATGTGACCACCTCCATCGAGTTTCACGACACGCTGGGGCAAATTTTTGGTCTTGAAGCCAGCGGCGGCAGCATCGACGAGATGTTGGCCGACATGGACAGCTCCCCCATGGATGACGGCAACAATGACGATTCATTGGAGTCCGCCGCTGCCGACAACGAACTGGTCAAATTTGTCAATAAAGTGATTCTGGATGCCTACCACCAAGGGGCCTCAGACATTCACATTGAGCCCATGCCTGGCAAGCTTAAAACCGGCATCAGATTTCGCATTGATGGTTCGCTCCAGCCCTATATTGAGGTGCCGGCGCATTTCCGTCAAGCCATGGTGACGCGCCTGAAAATCATGTGTGACCTGGACATTTCTGAGCGTCGCAAGCCACAAGACGGCAAGATCAAATTCAGAAAATACGGCCCGATTGACATCGAACTTCGGGTTGCCACCATTCCTTCGGCCGGCGGGGTTGAAGATGTGGTGATGC
>JBGSRY010000501.1:0-6012 GCA_041737325.1 Rhodoferax sp.
GAGGGGGCGCATGCGCTCGCCGCGCCCGGCGGCAAGCAGCATGGCACAGGCAGGCAAGGTGGTATCGGTTGAAATCATCGGGGGAGTGGCCATGGCAAAGGGGTTGACCCGCATGGCTCAAGCCACGCATCCGTCGCTATCATCACACATCTACACACCCGCAGGAGCACCTTATGGCCTTGATGGACTTCATCCGCAAACAGTTCATTGACATCATTGAGTGGACTGAAGACAGCGACGGCACGCTGGCCTGGCGCTTTCCCGTGGCCGACATGGAAATCCAGACCGGTGCGCAACTGGTGGTGCGCGAAAGCCAAATGGCGCTGTTTGTGAATGAAGGCAAGGCCGCCGATGTGTTTGGCCCCGGCACACACACCCTCACCACGCAAACCTTGCCGGTACTCACCTACCTGAAAAACTGGGACAAGCTGTTTGCGTCGCCGTTCAAGAGCGACGTGTATTTTTTCAGCACGCGCCAGCAGCTTGATCAAAAGTGGGGCACACCGCAGCCCATCACCCTTCGTGACAAAGACTTTGGCGCGGTGCGGCTGCGCGCTTTTGGCAATTACAGTTTTCGGGTCGCCAACCCGAAGTTGTTTCACACCGAAATTTCCGGCACGCGCGAACGCTATGAAGCGGCTGACCTGGACGGCCAACTGCGCGGCCTGGTGCTGCAAAACATCAGCAATGCGGTGGCCAGCAGCGGCATTGCGTTTCTGGATCTGGCCGCCAACCAGCTGATGTTTGCCCAGGCTTTGGCCACCCAGCTGGTACCCGAGTTCGAGAAGATCGGCCTGAAGTTGGAGGGCATGACGGTGCAAAACGTCTCGCTGCCCGAAGAGCTGCAAAAGGTGCTCGATCAAAAAATAGGCATGGGCATGGTGGGCAACGACATGGCCAAGTTCATGCAGTACCAAACCGCGCAGGCTATTCCCAAATTTGCCGAAGGTGCAGCCGGTGGCGGTGGGGGCAGCGGCATTGCCGGAGATGCCATGGGCTTGGGCGCGGGCGTGGCGCTGGGCCAGGTGCTGGCGCAAAACCTGGCCGCTGGTTTACAAGCAGCAGAGGTGAAGGCCGAAGACGTGATGACCACGTTGGAGAAGCTCGGTGAGCTCAGAGCCAAGGGCATCCTGACGCAGGATGAGTTTGATGCCAAAAAGACCGAACTTTTGCAAAAATTGGTTTAGTTTTTGTGCAGTTTTGGCCGCAAAAGGCGGCCACGCGGGCTAAGCTTTTCGGATGAAAACCTGGGCATGCGACGGGAAATGCGTCAGACTCTTGATGAACTCAACGCAGTGTTTCCAACCCATTCCAAGCAGTTCACCCATGGCTTCAGAACGCATCTTGTTGGCGCGTTCGATGTAAGCCTGAATGTCGTCGTAGTCGTATTCCATGATGTGGATCCTTTCCTGTTAATCGGGCTCTTTTTGAGAGCACGGTGCTACGATAGCTTCAAGCTGGCGTTGCCACAAACGATGCTTTTTCAGGCCACAGATTAGAAAAACTCATCCATGACCTTTCGCTTGCCTCCTTTGAATGCGCTGCGTGCCTTTGAGGCCGCCGCGCGCCATTTGAGCTTCAAGAATGCGGCGCAAGAACTCGCGGTCACGCCCACTGCAGTCAGTCACCAGATCAAGCTGTTGGAAGATTTTTTGGAGGTGTCACTGTTCAACCGCCTGACACGGGCACTCGAACTCACGCCCCAGGGCAGCGCCATGTTGCCTAAAGTGCGTGAAGGCATGAACTGCTTTGCGGCCGCAGTAGAAAGTGCCCGCACACAGGTCAACACCGGTCGGCTGGTGGTGCTCTTGCCGCCGTCTTTCGCCACCCGCTGGCTGGTGCCACGGCTGCGCAGTTTTGCCCTGGCGCAGCCCAACATCCACCTGCATGTGATTCGCTCCAACAAAACCATTGGGGGCGCACAGGCCCTCAGTTTGAGCAGCTTTGACGACGAGGTGCAGTTGCAACCACAGGACACCCTGGTGGTGATCCGCTTTGGCCACGGAGACTACCCCGGGTTTCAGGTCGACCGCATGTTTGGCTCAGATTACATCGCCGTGTGCAGCCCCAAATTGCTGGCTGGCGAGACCCCCTTGCGCGAGCCTGAAGACATGCGCCACCAGGTCTTGCTGCACGATGAAACCATCACCAGCGTGCGCACCGGCTCAGCGTGGGATGCATGGTTCAAGCTGGCGGGCATCAAAGGCGTGGACAGCCACGCCGGGCCGCACTTCAGCGACTCTGGGCTGGCTTATGTGGCGGCACTGGATGGCCTGGGCGTGGCACTGGCCTCCAAACCGCTGGTGGCCAATGCCATTGCACAGGGGCGTTTGGTGGCCCCGTTTGACATTGCCGTGAGTCAAAGCTACGCCTATTTTTTGCTGATTCCGGAGGTCTGGGCTGATCGTCCTGCCGTGGTGGCTTTTCGCGCCTGGTTGCTGGACCAAGCGCAAGCCGAAGTCCCTCGTTCCTCGGTCTGAGCGCCTCCATAGGCTGCAGCTACCACCCGCCATGTAAAGCGTCAGGCCAAGGCCCCAGCGGCAGGAACGCGCCATGAGTCGTCGTCAAAAAGTCAAATTTCTGTCACACAGCTGTCATGATGCATCGCCACACTTGGCACCAACCAAGTTGATGACCCGCATGATTGCTTCCGTCTCCCCCAAAGCCAAATCCCCGCGGTCTACGCCGCAAGCGCCCCCCGCCTCCGTCAACGACAGCTGGCTCAACCGCGACATGAGCCTGCTGGCGTTCAACACGCGGGTCTTGTACTGGGCCCAAAAACCCGACGTGCCGCTGTTGGAACGGCTACGCTACCTGAGCATTGTGTCGTCCAACCTGGATGAGTTTTTTGAAGTGCGCGCGGCGCTCTACACCAGTTTGGCCAAGCCCAAGGCCGACCTCAGTGCGATTGACGCGCAAGCGCAAGAAGCCTTGAGTAAAGTCGTGCACAGCTTGGTGGATGCGCAATATGAGCTTTACAACACGGTGTTGATTCCTGCTTTTGCCAAGGAAGGCATCCGCGTGGTGTCGCACAGCGAACGCACGCTGGCGCAGCAGCGCTGGGTCAAATCATTTTTTGAACGCGAGGTGCGCCCACTGCTGCTACCCGTGGGGCTCGACCCCTCGCACCCGTTCCCGCAGGTGGCCAACAAATCGCTCAATTTCATTGTGCACTTGTCCGGCCACGATGCGTTTGGGCGCGACAACGAGATTGCCATCGTCAAAGTGCCGCGCAGCCTGCCACGCTTTATCCGACTGCCCGATAAACTGGCGGGCAAACGCACACTGTTGGTATCCATTTCCAGCATCATCCGCAGCCACCTCAAGGATTTGTTCCCAGGGCGCACTGTGGGTGACTTTTCACAATTTCGCGTCACCCGTCACTCCGACTTGTCGGTGGACGAAGAGGATGTCAAAAACCTCCGCACCGCATTGCGTCAAGGGCTGGTGCACCGCAACTACGGTCAAGCCGTGCGGCTGGAAGTGTCGGCGGGCTGTACTGAACATCTGGCTGATTTTCTGCTGCACCAGTTTGAGTTGCCCGCCTCCGCCCTGTACCGGGTGCATGGGCCGGTGAACCTGGTGCGGTTGAACCAACTGATTGACCTGATTGACCAACCCAAGTGGTTGTTCCCGCGCTTTGAAGCCAGCTTTCCCCCGCAGCTGGCCACCAACACGCCGATTTTTGAACAGTTGCAGACCGCAGACGTGCTGATCCACCAGCCCTACGAAAGCTTTGACGGTGTACTGGCCTTTTTACGTGAAGCCGTGAACGACCCCCATGTGCTGGCCATCAAGCAAACCATTTACCGTACCGGCTCGGACTCGGTGCTGATGGAATTGCTGCGCCAGGCGGTGCAGCGCGGCAAAGAAGTCACGGTGGTGGTGGAGCTCAAAGCCCGCTTTGATGAAGAGGCCAACATCAACTGGGCGGAAAAGCTTGAATACATTGGGGCGCAGGTGGTCTACGGCGTGGTGGGGCTGAAAACCCACGCCAAAATGCTGCTGGTGTCGCGCCGCGAAGGGCGCGGCATTTGCCGCTATGCGCATTTGTCCACTGGCAACTACAACCCCAAAACAGCGCGGCTTTACACTGACCTGAGCTACCTTACGGCCAACCCCAAAATCACCCAGGACATTGAAGCCGTGTTTGGCCTGCTGGCCAACCAGAGCCGCATTCCGCGCCTGAACAAACTGGTGCTGGCCCCGTTTGCTTTGCAGCGCAGCCTGATGGAGTGGGTCGACAGCACCGCCCAGGCGGCGGCCACAGGTGCGCCCTGCCGCATCGTCCTGAAGATGAACAGCCTGACAGATGAAAAACTGATGGAAGCGCTGGTGCGCGCGGGCCAGGCCGGGGTGCAGATTGACCTGATCATCCGCGGTGCCTGCATGCTGCCGGCGCAGCGTGCCGGGTTCACGGACAACATCCGGGTGCGCTCCATCATTGGGCGCTTTCTGGAACACTCGCGCGTGTTTTACTTTTGCACCGGCAGCGATGAGGCCTTGTACCTGTCCAGCGCCGACTGGATGAACCGCAATATGCTGCGCCGTGTGGAACTGGCCTGGCCGGTGGAAGATGATGCCTTGCGCCAGCGCATCATCGACGAGTGCCTGACGATGTACCTCCATGACCAGGTCGATGCGTGGGCCATGGATGCCGACGGCCGCTATACACAGGTCCAAGCCCCGCGCAGTCGCGCCAGCGTTAAGCCCAAAGCACTTTTAAGTGCCCAAGCCAGGTTGATGGCGCTGCATTCAGCCAAGGCCTGATCCGATTTTTTCAATGAGATCAGCAGGAGGTTGCCATGGATTTGATCTTGTGGCGGCACGCACAGGCACAAGAAGCGTTGCCCGGCTTTGACGATGCGTCACGCCCCTTGACCCACAAAGGAGAAGGCCAGGCCGCCCGGGTTGCGGCGTGGCTGGACCGGCAACTGCCGCAGAGTACCCGGGTGCTGGTGAGCCCGGCCAACCGTGCCGAACAAACCGCCAAAGCCCTGGGTCGCAAATACAAATTACGACCAGAACTGGCCTCCAACGGCCAGGTCAACGACTTGCTGGAGTTGATCAAATGGTCACCCCACGCCGAAGCACCCCACAAAGGTGCGGTGCTGCTGGTCGGGCATCAGCCTACCTTAGGCCAACTGGCAGCCGTGCTGCTGAACACCACCGAGCAAGTTTGCGACATCCGCAAGGGGGCCGTGTGGTGGCTGCGCAGCCGCTGGCGCGACGAGGCCCTGCAGGTGTCGCTGATCAGCGCCGTCAGCCCGGAGCTTATTTGATGTCTTTGGGACGACCGGTTTTGATGGCCGGCACATTGCTCAGCGCGGCCTTGAACTGAATGTCTGACAAAGCCGCCAGCGCCTTGATGCCGGCACGCAACAGCTCGCTTTTTTTGGGAGACTGGCCCAATTTACCGGCACGCAGCTTCAAGCTGTCAATCACCACATATTCATCTTTGGGCATGGTGAAACTGTCACGCACCAGTTTGGTTTTCTTTACTTTGGCAGCTGCCACGACGACCCTGGACACCGGTTTGGCAACCAGCGCTTTGGGGGGCACAGGTTTGGGCAACGTGGGTTTGGCTGTAACCGACTTGGCTTTGGCATTTGGCAACGCTTTCTTCAGCACCGGTTTTTTGGCGGCAGGCGGTTTTATTGCAGCACCAGTTTTTACAGTCGGTGCTGTGCCTGGGCTGGTTTTGACGATCTTGGTGGCCATGGTGACTTCCTGAAAAGTTAAAAAGAATAAACAGTATATATTGTTTACCCTGTTATTCAAATCACTGCAGCAACAGATCAAACGACCAGGATGACTTTTGCCAGGCCGCCGATTCCTGACGCAATAAATGCGCCGACTGTGGGTAGCTGGCCGCCCAGGCTTGATCTGCCGTCAGGGTGAAGCGGCGGCGTGGGGCAAGGCAAGTCAATACCAAATCTTCGTCACACGGGGTTTGCCGCGCGTGGCACAAAATGACGGCCAGGCGCAACGCCAACAGCAGCATCACAAAAC
>JBGSRY010000516.1:0-6535 GCA_041737325.1 Rhodoferax sp.
TGGGCCACGCGTACCTTGAAGGAATACATCATCAAGGGCTTTGTGCTGGATGATGCGCGGCTCAAGCAAGGCAGCCAGGTATTTGGCAAAGATTACTTCGATGAGTTGTTGGAGCGCATCCGCGAGATACGCGCCAGCGAGCGACGGTTTTATCAAAAAATCACAGACATTTATGCGCTGTCGATTGACTACGACAAAAACGCGGCACTGACCAAAGCCTTTTTTGCCACTGTGCAAAACAAGCTGCATTGGGCGATCACCGGCAAAACATCGGCTGAAATTATTTATCAAACGGCCGATGCTGGCAAACCGCATATGGGCTTGATGACGTTCAAGAACTCGCCCGATGGCAAAGTGCTGAAAAGTGACGTTGCGGTTGCCAAAAATTATTTGGCTGAACAACACATCCGGGAGCTGGAGCGCATTGTTTCTGCCTATTTGGACTTGGCAGAGAACCGCGCCGAGCGGCAGATTCTGATGAAAATGGCCGATTGGGTGACGTTTTTAAATAGCTTTCTGGAGCTTTCAAACTATCCGATCCTGCATGACGCCGGAAAAATCAGTGCGGAGATGGCGCGGCTCAAGGCCGAGAAAGAATATGAGAAGTTCAGGGTGCAGCAAGACCTTGACTATGTGTCTGACTTTGACAAAGCCGTCAAAGCCTTGAAGCTGCCAGGCAAAAAAACCAAGTAACACCCCGGTCTTGGGGAAACAGAGACAAGCACCATGCTCACCGAATCTGCCATTGAAGCCTTCGCCATCAAGCTGTTTGAACGGCTTGGGTACATCTATGTGCATGGGCCAGACATGGCCCCGGACAGCGATAGCCCGGAGCGCAGCAGCTACGCCGAGGTGTTGTTGCCCGGTCGAATGGCGCGGGCCGCCGGGCGCATCAACCACAAGTTGCCGCGAGACGTGGTGGAGATGGCACTTAAAGAGGCGCAACGGGCACACGCGCCGGACCTGCTGGCCAGCAATGAGGCTTTCCATCGCCTGTTGACTGAAGGGGTGCCGGTCAGCATGCAAAGGGACGGTGACACGCGCGGCGAGCGGGTGTGGTTGATTGACTTCGCCCGGCCTGAGAACAACGAATTTTTGGTGGCCAACCAGTTCACCGTCATCGAAAACCACCAAAAGAAGCGGCCCGACCTGGTGCTGTTTGTCAACGGCATTCCGCTGGTGGTGATTGAACTAAAGAACGCAGCCGATGAGAACGCCACGCTTAAATCTGCGTACCAGCAGATTGAGACCTACAAACAAACCATACCGAGCCTGTTCACGGCCAACGCTTTGGTCGTTATCTCTGACGGGCTGGAGGCCAAGGCGGGTTCCATCTCCGCTGGTTTGTCGCGTTTTATGGCGTGGAAGAGCGCGGATGGCAAAGCGGAGGCTTCTCATCTGGTAAGCCAGTTGGAAACGCTGATACTTGGCATGTTGAATCAAACGATGCTGCTGGACTTGGTACGCCACTTCATCGTTTTCGAGAAGGGCAGCAAGGAAGACCCGACCACCGGGCAGATCACGATCAGCACCATCAAGAAGCTGGCGGCGTACCACCAGTATTACGCGGTGAACGCGGCGGTGGCCTCCACCTTGCGGGCGGCGGACGTGGGGGGGCCGCTGTTGGTGTGTGAGAACCCGGCCAGTTATGGGTTGCCGGGTATTGCAGAGCAGCCCAAGGGGGATATGAAAGCGGGTGTGGTGTGGCACACGCAGGGGTCGGGCAAGTCGTTGTCTATGGTTTTTTATACCGGCAAGATCGTGCTGGCGCTGGACAACCCGACGGTATTGGTGATTACCGACCGCAATGATCTGGACGACCAACTCTTCGACACGTTTGCCGCCTCCAAGCAGTTGTTGCGACAGGAACCTGTGCAGGCCAAGGACCGTGACCATTTGAAGGCCTTGCTGAAGGTGGCCGCAGGCGGCGTGGTTTTCTCTACCATTCAGAAGTTCCAACCCGACGAGGGCAATGTTTATGACCAGCTCTCCAATCGTCCAAACATCGTGGTCGTCGTCGATGAGGCCCATCGAACCCAATACGGTTTTGCCGCCAAGACGGTGGATGAAAAGAACGCCGATGGCGTGGTGATAGGCAAGAAGGTGGTTTATGGCTTTGCCAAGTATCTGCGCGATGCTTTGCCCCGCGCCACCTATCTGGGCTTCACCGGCACGCCTATTGAAAAGACCGACGTCAACACCCCGATGGTGTTTGGCAACTATGTGGACATCTACGACATTGCCCAGGCCGTGGAAGATGGTGCCACGGTGCGCATTTATTACGAGAGCCGCTTGGCCAAGGTGAGTCTGAGCGATGAAGGCAAGAAGCTGATTGCCGAACTGGACGAAGAGCTGGAGCAAGACGAGCTGACCGAGACCCAAAAGGCCAAAGCCAAGTGGACCAAGATGGAGGCGCTAATTGGTAGTGAGCAGCGCGTCAAAAATATTGCCCGTGACATCGTAGGTCACTTTGAAGCACGGCAAGAGGTCTTTGCAGGCAAGGCAATGGTGGTCAGCATGTCGCGGCGCATCGCTGCCGATTTGTACGAAGAGATCATCAAGTTGCGACCCGAGTGGCATGCTGATGAACTGGGCAAAGGCGTCATCAAGGTGGTGATGACGGCTGCATCGAGCGATGGCCCCAAGCTCGCTAAACACCACACCACCAAGGAGCAGCGCAAATTATTGGCCGAGCGCATGAAGGCAGAGGACGATCCGCTCAAGTTGGTGATCGTGCGCGACATGTGGCTGACCGGCTTCGATGCGCCGAGCATGCACACCCTCTACATTGACAAGCCCATGAAGGGGCATAACCTGATGCAAGCCATTGCGCGGGTGAACCGTGTGTACAAGGACAAGCCTGGCGGCTTGGTGGTGGATTACCTGGGAATCGCGGCGGACCTCAAAGCGGCGCTTTCGTTCTATTCCGATGCGGGTGGCAAGGGTGACCCAACTTTGTTGCAGGAGCAGGCTGTTGGCCTGATGCTGGAGAAACTGGAGGTAATCGCAGCCCTGTACCACGGCTTTGACTATGCGCATTATTTCGAGGCAGGTACCGCCCAGAAGCTATCGCTGATCCTTGCGGCGGAAGAGCACATCCTCGGCTTGGGTGAAGGGCGCAAGCGTTATATCAACGCAGTGACGGCGCTTTCGCAGGCATTTGCCATTGCGATCCCACATGAGCAAGCGATGGATGTGAAAGACGAGGTGGGCTTCTTCCAGGCGGTGAAGGCGCGGCTAGTGAAGTACGACAGTGTCGGGAGCGGGCGCAGCAACGAAGAAATCGAAACCACCATTCGCCAGGTGATCGACCAAGCCCTAGTGTCAGAAAAAGTGATTGACGTGTTCGACGCGGCGGGTATAAAAAAACCAGACATTTCAATTTTGTCTGACGAATTCTTGGCCGAACTGAATGGCTACGAGCATAAAAACGTGGCCTTGGAGGTGCTCAAGAAACTCCTGAATGACGAACTAAAAATTCGCGCCAAACGCAACCTAGTGCAGAGCCGGTCACTGATGGAAATGTTGGAGGCGGCCATCAAGAAATACCACAACAAGATTCTGACCGCCGCCGAGGTGATGGACGAGTTGATCAAGGTCAGCAAGGAGATCGTCGCCGCCGACGATGAAGCCAAACACATGGGGCTTTCCGACTTTGAATACGCTTTTTACACCGCTGTGGCCGATAACGACAGCGCCCGCGAATTGATGCAGCAGGACAAACTGCGGGAATTGGCTGTGGTGTTGACCCAGCGTGTCCGCGAAAACGCATCCATCGACTGGACGATCAAAGAAAACGTGAGAGCCAAGCTCAAGGTGATTGTGAAGCGCACATTGCGGCAATTCGGCTACCCACCAAACATGGAATTGCTCGCGACTGAAACGGTGCTGAAGCAGGCGGAGATGATTGCGAACGAGCTTACGCAATAGTCCACGGGTTCAAGCTAGCCATGCGGACTCTGATACTTCATTCGGTGCAAATTCGCTACATATTTCGTAGCTGCTTGCGCACGTTCTACGGGGCCGCAGCCAGATTTTATGGGCGGAATGCGTAATGCGTAAACGCCAAGAAAATACTTGGGCGCAATGTCACTCGCTTGATTGCCGCAAGTTATCCTTTGAAATCGGCGTCGGCTAGCACCTGGCCATAGGCAAGAACCAATAGAAACGGAGCGCACCGACATGCATGAAATCATCTGCCCCCACTGCAACAAAGCATTCAAAATCGATGAAGCTGGTTACGCAGATATCCTGAAGCAAGTGCGCGACGGCGCGTTCGAGCAGCAGTTGCATGAGCGCCTTGAACTAGCCGAGCAAGACAAGCGCAATGCCGTCGAGTTGGCGCAGGCCAAAGTGGCCGGTGAGATGCAAAAGTCGGCAGTCGCCAAAGACTCCGAAATCCAGGAGCTGAAAGCCAGGCTGGGTGCGGCAGAGGTAGCGCGCAAACTCGCCATCACCGAGGCCCTGAATGCCGTACAAAAGGAGCGTGACGCACTCGCGAACGAACTGCAGCAGGCCAAGCGCGACAAACTGGCTGCGGCAGAGCTGGCCGAGGCCAAGCTCGCCAACGGGCTACAGAGAGCCGCAGCAGATAAAGACGCCGAGATCCAGGCGTTGAAGGCCAAGCTGGACTCCACGGACGTGATGCAAAAACTGGCAATCACCGAGGCTGTGAATGTGGTCGAGCGGGAACGCGACGAGTTAAAGAATGGCCTGGCGCGGTCTGAGCTTGAAAAGCAGCTCGCCGAAAAATCGCTCAAAGACAAGTACGAGACGCAGATCAAGGATCGCGATGATGCGATAGAGCGCCTGCGCGACATGAAGGCGCGCCTGTCCACCAAGATGGTTGGCGAGACGCTTGAGCAGCATTGCGAGACGGAGTTCAACCGCATTCGCGCGACGGCGTTTCCACGGGCCTATTTTGAGAAAGACAACGACGCGCGGACCGGCAGCAAAGGCGACTACATTTTTCGCGACCTGGACGAGCCAGGTACCGAAATCGTCTCGATCATGTTCGAGATGAAAAATGAGAACGACCGCACCCTTTCCGCTAACACGACCAAGAACAAGAACGAAGACTTTCTGAAGGAGCTGGACAAGGATCGTCTTGAGAAGGGGTGCGAATATGCCGTGCTGGTCTCCCTGCTGGAGCCAGACAGTGAGCTGTACAACACCGGCATCGTGGATGTGTTCCATCGCTTCCCGAAGATGTACGTCGTCCGCCCCCAATTTTTTCTGCCCATCATCACGTTGCTGCGCAACGCGGCGATGAACTCGCTCAAATACAAATCAGAGCTGGCGCTGGTCAGGGCGCAGAACATTGACATCACAAATTTTGAGGCCAGCCTCGATACCTTCAAGACCGCATTCGCGCGCAACTACGACCTGGCATCCAACAGCTTCAAAAAGGCCATTGATGAGATTGATAAATCTATCGACCACCTGCAAAAAACCAAAGACGCACTGCTGGGCACAGACCGGAACCTGCGTCTTGCGAACGACAAGGCGCAAGATGTGACGATCAAGAAGCTGACGCGCGGCAACCCGACGATGGCAGCCAAGTTTGCCGAGCTCAAGACTCTTGGTCGTTCCGACCCTGAATGATTCGAGTCTGCGGTCCATTGGCCCTTGACATTCTCGGTAGACATTGCGGCCAGCTGACCCTGTTGGCGGTAGTTGTGCACATCGTGCGCACGCAACACCTGGCGCTGCCTGGCATTACCCCTGCCACAACATCGACACCGGTACCGCATGCAGCTTCTCATCAAACGGTGTGATGCGGTCATGGTCGTGCAGCACCAGGCCGTGCACAAACTTGTCCCCCACCGCAGCTTGCAGTTGGCGCAAACCGCGCAGGTCTTGGGGGCGCACGGTGGCGCTGGCTTTGACTTCGATGCCGATGACGCGTCCTTGCCGGTCTTCCAGCACCAGGTCGACCTCGTCTTGCTCCTTGGTGCGAAAGTGCGAAACGCGCACGCGCTTGTCCGACCAGGTGATGAGCTTGAGCACTTCTGAGACCACAAAGTTTTCCAGCAAGGGGCCGTAATTGGTGCGGTCTTTTTGCAGTTGGGCCGCCGTGGTATCGCGCAGCGCGGCCAGCAAGCCGGTGTCCAGAAAATGCAGCTTGGGCGTTTTGGTCAGGCGGCTGACCGCGTTATGCGACCAGGGTGGCACTTGGCGCAACAGAAACAGCCGCTCCAAAATGCCGACATATTTCTGCGCCGTAGGGGTGGTCAGCCCCAGCGCCGCGCCATAACTGCTGTGGTTGACCAACTGCCCAGCGTGCGCGGCCAAGGGTGCTCATTTTGTGGACTTGGCGGCTGGAAATGTTTGACTGATTTTAAGTAATGGGCTGACTAATTTAAATTGCTCGTTTGACCAAATTAAATTTAAGACGTAAACGGCCAGCGAAGTCATCTTGCGCAGAGCGGCAATTCTTAGGAGCATGGTGTCCACTTCAACCAAGGTGGACACATGGACACTCCAAGAATTCAACTGCCGCAGCCCGGACGTCGGCGCGGGCGCTACAGCGAGC
>JBGSRY010000517.1:0-3648 GCA_041737325.1 Rhodoferax sp.
GCTCGCTGTAGCGCCCGCGCCGACGTCCGGGCTGCGGCAGTTGAATTCTTGGAGTGTCCATGTGTCCACCTTGGTTGAAGTGGACACCATGCTCCTAAGAATTGCCGCTCTGCGCAAGATGACTTCGCTGGCCGTTTACGCGCCAAAAACATGCTGGCGCTGAACAAAAGCCACAAGTACCTGGCCAGCGAAGTGCGCAAGGCCACGGCCAAGTTGGTTGAACAAGAGCGTGAAACCATTTTTTGTCTGGCCAAGGCGGCTGAATACCGCGACCCTGAAACGGGCGCACACATTTTGCGCATGGCCCATTACTCCAAACACATCGCCCGGGTGCTTGGTTTGCCAGAAGCGCAACAAGATTTGCTGCTGCAGGCTGCACCCATGCACGACATTGGCAAAGTGGGCACACCTGACATGATTTTGCTCAAGCCCGGCAAGCTCACACCTGAAGAATTTGCGGTGATGAAGCAGCATGCCACCATTGGCCATGCCGTGCTCAGTGCCAACAGCTCGCCACTGCTGCAAGTGGCGGCTGAAATTGCCTACACCCACCACGAAAAATATGACGGCAACGGCTACCCGCGTGGCCTCAAGGGTGACGACATCCCGCTGTTTGGACGCATTGTGGCGGTGGCCGATGTGTTTGACGCCCTCACCAGCGAGCGCCCCTACAAAAAAGCCTGGAGCGTTGAAGATGCCTCCAGCCTGATCAAAGAAGGGGCCGGCAGCCACTTTGACCCTGCCTGTGTCAGTGCTTTCTTCACTGATTTTGCAAGCGTTCTGCGCATTAAAGATCAATTCATAGACGAACACCATGAACCACGTGACGACCCTATTTAATCGCAAACAGGCCGCAACCTTGACCCTGGCCGCAGCCGTGGCTGTATTGGCGGCGCTGCTGCTCAAAGACTTGTGGCCACCCGCACCCAACGCCCCACAAACTGCGGCCACCACCAACGCGCAGACGCAGGTAGCGGCGAACTTTGCGTTCACCCAGGCGCTGCCGCAAAGCATGCCCCTGGATAGCCAGAAAGTAAGCCTGGGTCAACAGCTGTTTCATGACCCGCGCTTGTCCAAGGACGACAGCATCAGCTGTGCCAGTTGCCACGGTCTGAACACGGGTGGCGTTGACAACCGGGCACGCTCCATCGGTGTCGGCGGCGGGGTTGGGGGCATCAACGCGCCCAGCGTATTCAACAGCGGGTTGAACTTTGTGCAGTTCTGGGACGGCCGCGCCCCAACGCTTGAAGCGCAAATTGAAGGCCCGGTGAATCACCCGCTTGAAATGGCTTCCAACTGGGCGCTGGTGAGCCAAAAACTGAATGCCGATGCCCATTACCAGGCTTTGTTTACAGCGCTGTACAGCGATGGCATCACCACGGCCAACATCAAGGATGCCATTGCCACTTTTGAGCGCTCATTGATCACACCCAATTCTCGCTTTGACAAGTTCCTCAACGGCGATGCCACCGCCCTGAATGAGCAGGAAAAACAGGGCTATGAATGGTTTCAATCGTACGGTTGCGGCAGTTGCCACCAGGGACAAAACCTGGGTGGCAACATGTTCGAAAAAATGGGACTGATGGGCGATTATTTTGCCGATCGCGGCAACCCGACTGACGTGGACAAGGGTCGATTCAATGTCACCCATGATGCCCAAAACCTGCATGAATTTCGCGTACCCAGTCTGCGCAATGTGGCGTTGACGGCCCCCTATTTTCATGATGGCTACGCGCAAACCCTGGAGCAAGCGGTAGCCATCATGGCCAAGTACCAGCTGGGCCGCCCCATGCCGGCCGAACACCTCAACGCCATCGTTGCATTTTTGCGCACCTTGACTGGCCAATACCAAGGCCAGCCGCTATGAAAAACTGGTTCGCCAAGATGGCGGCCGGGTTGGCCACACTGCTGTTGCTGGCCTGGCTGTACCAGCAATCCACCCAGGTAGACCCGAGCTTGCACGTGCGCACGGTGGCGCATTTTGAACAACTCAGCCAGCAAGATGCCAGACTCAACCAATACGTCTTGCAGTCGCGCTACAACCTGCTGCTCAACTACGATCCACTGGTGACCACCCAGCAGCGCATCACCGAATTGCTGGATGCCCTGGCGCTGGACAAACCCGATTTGTTTGGACCCGGCAACCACCCGATCCAGCAAGAGTTCAGTCGCTACCGCCAACTGTTTGAAGCCAAATTTGTGCTGCTGGAAGCCTTCAAGTCGCACAACGCGGTGCTGCGCAATTCTGTGCGCTACTTTCCGCTGGCGGTGCAGCAACTGATTGATTTGCCAGGCGGCAGCCCGCAGCGTGAAGCCCTGCTGCACGACTTGCTTGACAACGTGCTGCTGTTCAACCAAGACTCCCGCACAGCCTACAAACTGCAGATTGAAAAAACCATGGCACAACTGCAGCCGCTTGAAACCCGGCACAGCGAGACCCTGGCCTCGCTGGCGCGCCACGTGGGCATCATTTTGGAATATCAACAAGAGGTCAACCAGTACACGCGTGACATCAGCCAGTCGCAAAGTTCGGCTGAAAGTGCCACCTTGTTTGCCCTGTATGGCGAGCTCTACACCGAGCGCCAGCAACGCGCCAACCACTATCGTCTGGCGCTGGCCATGCTGGCGCTGACCATGCTGGCCTATGTGGCCTGGATGCTGCTGGCGTTGCAACGCGCACGCCGCAGCATGCAGGGTTCGCTGCGCGAACTTGAATTTCAAAAATTCGCTATTGATGCGCATTCGATCGTCAGCGTGGCAGACCGCAGCGGCAAGATTCTTGACATCAACGACAAGTTCACCGAAATCAGCCAATACAGCCGCGCAGAATTGGTTGGCCAAGACCACCGCGTGCTCAACTCAGGACACCACCCACACGATTTTTTCAAAACCATGTGGGCCACCATTGGCCACGGCAAGGTGTGGCATGACGAAGTCAAAAACCGGCGCAAGGATGGCAGCTTTTATTGGGTTGATTCCACCATCGTCCCATTCATGGACGATGCCGGCAAAGTGCTGCGCTATGTCTCCATCCGCACCGACATCACCGAGCGCAAACAGGCCGACGAACAACTGCAGCAACAACGCGCGTTTTACGAAAGCATCAGCGAAACACTGGGCGAAGGCTTGTATGTGCAGGATGTACAGGGGCGCTGTGTCTACATGAACTCCGAAGCCGAGCGGTTGCTGGGCTGGAGCCGTGCAGAATTTCTGGGCAAACCGGTGCACGACACCATCCACACGCGCACTGCCGATGGCAGCGTGCTGCGTGGCCGTGACTGCCCCATCATGCTGGCGATTCAGCAAAACGGGGTGGCCGTGCTGGAAGACCAGGTGTTTGTGCGCAAAGACGGCAGCGTGTTCCCGGTGGCCTTGAGTTCGCGGGCGGCACGGGATGCAGATGGCAAGATGCAGTCGCTGGTGGTGGCTTTCGCCGACATCACTGAGCGCAAACAAACCGAACAAGCCATGCGTGCAGCCAAAGAAGCCGCCGAGCAGGCAGCCCAGGCCAAGAGCGACTTTCTGGCCAACATGAGCCACGAAATCCGCACCCCCATGAACGGCATCATTGGCATGACCCATCTGGCGCTGGATACCGAGTTAAGCACGGAGCAGCGTGAATACATCAGCCTGGTCAAGTCATCGGCC
>JBGSRY010000552.1:0-1524 GCA_041737325.1 Rhodoferax sp.
GCCGGTGAAGCGGATGTCCAGATGCAGTTTTTGGTCTTCGGCCTTCAAGGCAAATTCACGCAGGCGCGACAAGGCATCGTCATGGCTGGCATAGAGCGTGACCACGTGCACCGTGTCGTCAAACGCCAGCGCATAGCTGCGCTCCAGCTCGGCACGCAGGGCTTCGATTTGCGGGGCCAGCCGGGCTTGCGCCTGGCGCTCGGCCCACATCAGTTTGCTGCCAAAGTCGGTCAGGCGGGCGCTTTGGCCTTTTTCCCAGATCAACAACTCGTTGCCGAGTTCGTTTTCCCAGCGTTTGAGCTCGCCCCAGACGTGGCGGTAACTCAGGCCCAGGGCGCGTGCACCGCCAGAAATCGAGCCCTGCAGCGAAACCGCCTGCAATAAATCGATCAACGGGTTGCGCACTTGCGCCGGGCTGCTGTGGCTGGAGAGGGTGTAGTGGAGTTGGAGCCTATGCACGGTGGTTCATATGGTCAGGATTTAGGTCAGTGGCTACGATACCGCAACTTGCCAGCGCCCTTGTAATGCCTTGGGTTGCGGCGTTTTTTTTAACCTCTCTCATGGCAAGCTTTGAACACTTTTTCTGACAGCGCCGCCACGGCGGTGCAACTTATCCTTGACCTGGACAGCGGCTTGCTCACCATTGTGGGACGCTCGTTGTCGGTCAGTGCCACCGCTTGCCTGATCGCCTGTGCGCTGGGCTTGGTGCTGGGGGCCTGGCTGGGCGTGGCGCGTTTTGCCGGGCGTGGTGCGGTGCTGACGCTGCTCAACACCCTGCTGGCCGTGCCCTCGGTGGTGGTGGGGCTTGTGATTTATTTGCTGTTGTCGCGCACCGGTCCGCTGGGGTATCTGGGCTGGCTGTTCAGCTTCAAGGCGATGGTGCTGGCCCAAGCGGTGTTGGTGTTGCCGGTGGTCACAGCGCTGACACGCCAAGTGGTCGAAGATGCGCAGGTGTTGCATGGTGAGCAGTTGCAGTCACTCGGTGCCACGCCCCTGATGCGCAGCTTGCTGCTGGCCTGGGACGAGCGCTACGCCTTGCTGACGGTGCTGATTGCATCCTTTGGCCGTGCCGTGTCTGAAGTGGGCGCGGTGATGATTGTGGGCGGCAACATCGACGGCTTTACCCGCGTCATGACCACTGCCATTGCACTGGAAACCAGCAAGGGCGACTTGCCGCTGGCGCTGGGTCTGGGGCTGATTTTGCTCAGTGTGGTGCTGTCGCTGAACGTGCTGATTGCGTTGCTCAAGCGCTGGCGCGAGGCGCAAGAGGCCAGCGTGCCGGCTTTGCAGGTGTTGGCGCTGTGACCGCCTTGTACCGTTGCGGCCAGGGTGCGACCCTTGCGCAGCCAGCGGGTTGCATTCAGCCCGTGGACGCGCTGTCGGCCCCTTTCATGAAACAACGCTGTGTGGCAGCACCGGCCTTTGAGCTGTGTGACGTGAGCGTCGCGTTTGGCGCTCCAGCGCGCGGCGTGCGTGCGTTGGCACACGTGAGTTTGCGCGTCCATGCCGGTGAGCGCGTGGCGC
>JBGSRY010000585.1:0-8183 GCA_041737325.1 Rhodoferax sp.
GGCCATGGCCGCTGCCGCTGCGCCTGCCACGCAAACTGCCGCTGTGTCGGCTGCACCAGCGGGCAACGCCAGGGCGGGTGTGGCCATGCCAGCAGCAGCAAAATTGATGGCAGACAACAACTTGGCAGCGGGTTCTGTAGCGGGTTCGGGCAAGGATGGCCGCGTCACCAAGGGTGATGTGCTGGCCGCCGTAGCTGCACCTAAAGTTATAGCTGCTCCCGCAATGCCAGCAAGGGCTACAGCCCCATTATTGCCTCAAGTTGCAGCACCTGCTGGCAGCCTGGCTGAGCAATTGGCTGGCCGCCCGGAGCAGCGCGTACCCATGACACGCCTGCGTGCCCGCGTGGCTGAGCGTCTGTTGCAGTCGCAATCCACCAACGCCATTTTGACCACCTTCAACGAGATCAACATGGCCCCGGTGATGGACATGCGCAAACGCATGCAAGACCGGTTTGAGAAAGAGCACGGTTGCAAGCTGGGCTTCATGAGCTTTTTTGTCAAGGCGGCGGTGCATGCTCTGAAGAAGTTCCCGGTGCTCAATGCGTCGGTCGATGGCAACGACATCGTCTACCACGGTTACTTCGACATTGGTATTGCCGTAGGCTCACCGCGTGGTCTGGTGGTGCCAATTTTGCGCAATGCCGACCAGATGAGTTTTGCCGAGATCGAGAAAAAGATTGCCGAGTTTGGCAAGAAGGCGGGTGAGGGCAAGCTGGGCATGGATGAAATGACCGGCGGCACGTTCTCGGTCAGCAATGGCGGTACGTTTGGCTCGATGATGTCCACCCCCATCATCAACCCGCCTCAAAGCGCTATTTTGGGCATCCATGCCACCAAAGACCGCGCCGTGGTTGAAAATGGCCAGGTGGTGGTGCGCCCGATGAACTACTTTGCCATGAGCTACGACCACCGCATCATCGACGGCCGTGAAGCCGTGTTGGGTCTGGTGGCGATGAAAGAGGCGCTGGAAGATCCGGCACGCCTGCTGTTTGATATTTGAATTCCTCATTCAGATCAGTCCATCAGTGCGTTTCAACCCGCGACGCGTGTCGGGTATGCAACTCCGCGAATGTCCCCCGGCTTGTGTCGCTGCCACAAGCCTCCTCCTTAATTTCGCTGCGTTGCACACCCAACCCACGTCGCTAGGCGCTGTTGGGTCTGTTCTTCCCTTGACTTGTCAGCTGGTTATGACATTTTGAAAGTAATTTATGAGCAAACAATTTGATGTGATCGTGATTGGTGGCGGCCCCGGTGGCTACATTGCCGCCATTCGTGCCGCCCAATTGGGCAAAAACGTGGCTTGCGTGGACGAGTGGAAAAACGCCAAGGGTGGCCCGGCACCGGGTGGCACGTGTACCAACGTGGGCTGCATTCCCAGCAAGGCGCTGCTGCAATCTTCAGAGCATTTTGAGCAAGCCAGCCATCACTTTGCCGACCATGGCATTGAGGTCAAGGGCTTGAGCATGGATGCCACCAAGATGGTGGCGCGCAAGGATGCCGTGGTCAAGCAAAACAACGATGGCATTTTGTACTTGTTCAAAAAGAACAAGGTGAGCTTTTTCCATGGCCGCGCGTCGTTCGTGAAGGCCGTCGACGGCGGTTATGAAATCAAGGTGGCAGGTGCTTCTGATGAAACCTTGGTGGGTCAGCAGATCATCGTCGCCACCGGCTCCAACGCCCGTGCGCTGCCGGGTGCGCCTTTTGACGAGAACTTGGTGTTGTCCAATACGGGTGCGTTAGCGGTGACCTCTGTGCCAAAAAAGCTGGGGCTGATTGGCTCGGGCGTGATTGGTCTGGAAATGGGCTCGGTCTGGCGGCGCTTGGGCGCTGAGGTGACCATTCTGGAAGGTTTGCCAGACTTTTTGGGCGCGGTTGACCAGCAAATTGCCAAAGAAGCGCAAAAGGCTTTTGTCAAGCAGGGTTTGAAGATCGAATTGGGCGTGAAGGTCGGTGAAGTCAAAGTCGGCAAAAAAGGTGTGAGTGTGGCCTGGACCAATGCCAAGGGTGAAGCCCAGACCTTGGACGTGGACAAGCTGATTGTGTCGATTGGTCGCGTGCCCAACACCATGGGCTTGAATGCCGAAGCGGTGGGCTTGCAGCTTGACGAGCGCGGCGCGATTGTGGTCGACGGCGATTGCAAAACCAATTTGCCCGGTGTCTGGGCAGTGGGCGACGTGGTGCGTGGCCCGATGCTGGCACACAAGGCTGAAGAAGAAGGTGTGGCGGTGGCTGAGCGCATTGCCGGGCAGCATGGCCATGTCAACTTCAATACCATTCCGTGGGTGATTTACACCAGCCCAGAAATCGCTTGGGTCGGGCGCACCGAGCAGCAGCTTAAAAAAGACGGTGTGGCTTACAAGGCTGGCACGTTCCCGTTTCTGGCCAATGGACGCGCACGTGCCTTGGGCGACACCACCGGCATGGTGAAGATGCTGGCCGATGCCGCTACCGATGAGATTCTGGGCGTGCACATCGTTGGCCCCATGGCCAGTGAATTGATTGCCGAGTGTGTGCTGGCGATGGAATTCAGGGCCAGCAGCGAAGACATTGCGCGGGTGTGCCACGCCCATCCGTCCTTGAGTGAATCCACCAAAGAGGCTGCACTGGCGGTTGAGAAGCGCACCCTGAACTTTTGATTTATATGAAAAAATGACTTCTAGCCCTTGTAATACAAGGGCTACTAGCTATAAATAGTATAGTAAATGGATGCCTTGTGATGGTTCGTAAAATTTACCAAGATGAGCTCTCTGCACGTGGTTTCAGCGCCGACCCGGCACAGTTACGGGCGGTGCAAGTGCTGGAGACTTGTTCGCGTGAATGGGGTAAATACCGTGAGCAACGCTCCAGTGCCATCAAAAAACTGATCCATCGCCCGGCTATCCCACTTGGTGTTTACATGTACGGTGGTGTCGGGCGTGGCAAAAGTTTTTTGATGGATTGTTTTTTCAATGCCGTGCCGCTCAAGCGCAAAACGCGGCTGCATTTTCATGAGTTCATGCGCGAGGTGCATCGGGAATTAGCCAACCTGCAAGGCACGGTCAACCCGCTCAACCAGCTGGCCAAGCGAATTGCCGAAAAATACCGGTTGATTTGTTTTGACGAGTTTCATGTGTCGGACATCACCGATGCCATGATCTTGCACCGTTTGCTCAACGCCTTGTTTGCCGAAGGGGTGGGATTGGTGACCACATCCAATTTCAAACCCGATGAGTTGTACCTGCATGGCCTGAATCGTGACCGTTTTTTACCCGCCATTGCGCTTTTAAAGCAGCAACTGCAGGTGATCAATGTGGACAATGGCACGGACTACCGAGGACAAACCTTGGCGCAGTTGGCCCTTTACCACACACCGCTTGGCGCAGCCGCCGATACCGCGATGGGGCATGCGTTTGAGCGCTTGGCGGAATGCCCGGATGAAGCGCCCGAATTGCATATTGAAGCCCGTAAAATCCGGGCCTTGCGCAAAGCTGGCGGCCTGGTATGGTTTGACTTTAAATCGCTCTGTGGTGGCCCGCGCTCGCAAAACGATTACCTTGAAATTGCAACCCAGTTCCACACCGTGCTGCTCAGTGATGTGCCCGCCATGTCGCCGCGTATGGCTTCTGAAGCGCGGCGTTTTACCTGGCTGATTGATGTGCTCTATGACCGTCGGGTCAAACTGGTCATGTCGGCGCAGGTGAGTGCGCCGGAACTGTATACGGAGGGTTTGATGGTCAATGAATTTGCACGCACCGTGTCGCGTATTCAGGAAATGCAGGCGGCTGAATTTTTGCATCTGGATCGACGCGATGTGGATACCAGCCTGACATGAAATCAACCTTCTTTTTGCCTGTTATGGCATGGCTGCTGGCATGTGGGGGCGTGCAAGCTGAAACGTCCGGTTCTGATGCCATCGACATGACGGCTGAGCGCTTGCGCATCAAGATGCAACGAGCTTCGCATGAGGCTGACTTCTCACAAACCATGCAAGCTTGTTATCAACGATTTGCAGTGTTTGACTGTCAGCATCAAGCCAAGCACGTTCGGCGCGACGCACTCGACGAATTGCGCCGTCAGGAAGTGGTGTTGAATGACCTGGAGCGCCAGGGCAATGCGGTTTCGACTTTGCAACGCATCAACCAGAACATGTCACCTGAACGCCAGGCTGAACAAGCCTTGGCGCGCGAGCAGGCCTTGCAAGATGACTTGGCGCGGCAATTACGCGCCAATGAAAAAAAAGCGGCATCCGGTGATGCTGCCGTGGCAACAGCGCCCCGGTCTAAGGGGTCTGCCCCGATGCCATCAGCCAGCGACCGTTTGGCGCAGGAGCAGCGTTTCGAGGATAAGTTGAAAGAAGCTGAACAACACCGACAAGACAATGCCAAAAGCCGATCTGGAAAAGGCATCAGTTCGGCCAAATCACTTCCCGTGCCCGCAGGGTTTTAATGCAGCTCCTGGCTCCTGATGCCGGGGCGTAAGAGGTTTATTTGACCAGCGGTTCGAGTTTCAGGATCGCCAGGGACAAGTTGTCGCCACCACCCTTGGCACGGACACGGGCTTTTTCAATCAGGAATTCACTCGCATCACGCGGTGAGAGTCTAGACAACACCGAGCCAAGTTCGAGGTCGCTGAAGTAGTGCCAGAGTCCATCAGAGCACACCAACAAGGCATCACCAGGCTTCAATTGCGGGATGAAATGGGTGCTGATGGTGGGCTCTTTGTTCGTACCCAGACACCCCATCAACACGTTCGATTGCGGGTGAAAACTGGCTTCTTCAGCAGTGATCTCTCCACGATCCACCAGCGTTTGGACGTACGAATGATCCAATGTGCGCAGCACCAATTTTTTGCCGTGAAAATGGTAAATGCGCGAATCACCCGCATGGGCCCAATAGCAATCGCCTCCTGGATTGACCAAAAAAACAGCAATCGTGCTGTGCGGTTCTTCTTCAGAGGAGATGGCCGTAAGCTTGATCACGGTGTGCGCTTCCAACACCATTTGCTTCAGGATGGCCACTGGGTCATCGGATTCAGGTGCGTAGCGCTCGAAGAGCTGCTTGGCAGTCAGCATCACCTGGTCTGAGGCTTTGCGTCCGCCACTGCGCCCACCCATGCCATCAGCCAACACCGCAAGAAGGCAGCCTTTGACCCGTGCATGGCTCAACAGTGCAACCTGATCCTGTTGGTAGTCTCTGTCGCCTTTATGAATACCGGTGGCGGCAGTCAGCCTGTAACCCTTTTTGGTCATGAACTTACCAAAGCTTCCACCACGGGTCATTGGTGTTTTTGAATCCTTGTGTCAGGTACGGGGTTTGGGGGTAATTTTTGGCCAATACACGTTGCGCATCATCACGCAAATCGGTCATGCCCAGCGCATCGTAGGACTTGACCATGATAAACAGAGCTTCTTCGAGTGCCGGTACACCTGCGTAATCACGCACAGCAGTTTGTGCCCGGTTGATGGCGGCCAGATAAGCACCACGGCCATAGTAATAACGTGCCACGTGCACTTCAGACTGTGCCAGTGAATTCACGACGTAATTCATGCGTGCAGTCGCGTCCGGCGCATATTTTGAGGCGGGGAAACGGGCTACCAGTTCCTTAAAGGATTCAAACGACTCCTTGGCCGCTTTTTGATCGCGCTCGGACAGATCTTGTCGGGTGACGGCCGAAAACATGCCCAGGTCGTCATTGAAATTCACCACGCCTTTTAGGTACAGTGCGTAATCCATGGCCGGGCTGGCAGGATGCAGTTTCATGAAGCGATCGAGCGTAGCCACAGCCAGCGCGGGTTCGCCGGTTTTAAAATGGGTATACGCTTTGTCAAGCTGGGCCTGCTGCGCCAAGGGCGTGCCTGCAGCGCGTCCTTCTAGTTTCTCTAGCAGGGGAATGGCTTTGTCAAAGGCCCCGGTGCTGATGTCGTCTTTGGCTTCAGCGTAAATCTTGTTCGGACTCCAGTTGGCCGTTGGATCAGGCGGTGTGGAAGAACACGCACCGAGTACCAGCGCACATGCCAGGAAACAGATGCAAGCAGCAGATAATTTAACTCGTGGCATGTAAGAAAGCTTTCTTGAAAAATTCCAAAATGATTATATCGACGGCACTTGACGCTGATCAGGTTGACCCCGTGCCCGACATCCAGTCAGAAAGTGAAGTCCGAAGGCTTGAGTTTTCGGGACAACACCATGGTATGCGACTTGATCGGGCTCTGGTGGACTTGGTGCCCGAGTTTTCAAGAAGTTATCTACAACAGTTGATTGAACTGGGTTCGGTTTGTGTGGAGGGGCAAGTTGTCCAAAAAGCCGCTCAAAAGGTGAAAGCTTTTGCAACCGGACAGATTGAACTCCGTCCGACACCACAGAGCCAGGCGTTCAAGGCAGAAACCATGGCACTTGATGTGGTGCATGTGGATGATCATGTGCTGGTCATCAACAAGCCCGCTGGTTTGGTGGTGCACCCGGCTCCAGGCAACTGGAGCGGTACGTTGATGAATGGTTTGCTGGGGTTTGATGAGCGCGCTTTTCTGTTGCCGCGTGGCGGCATCGTGCATCGACTTGACAAAGATACCAGCGGTTTGATGGTTGTGGCGCGTTCCCGAATCGCCATGGATGCTTTGGTGCAAGCCATTGCAGCCCACGAGGTCAAACGCCAATACCTGGCATTGGCGCACCGGGTTTGGCGGGGGAAAGCGCAGTCCGAGATAAACCAGCCCATTGGACGTGATCCGGTTAACCGGCTGCGGATGGCCGTGGTTGATCTGACAACACATGCGGGTAAATTGGCGCGCACCGATGTTGAGTTAGTGGTCAATGGCGAGTCCGGATGCCTGGTAAAGTGCAGTTTGCACACGGGCCGTACCCATCAAATCAGAGTGCACATGAGTGCCATCGGGCATCCGTTGGTGGCAGACCCGGTTTACGGTGGGGCACAGGCTGCTGGCATGACCCGTCAAGCGTTGCATGCTTTTCGGCTGGCTTTTGCACACCCGGTCACGCGGCAACCTCTCGCCTTTGAGTCGAGTCTGCCCGCAGATTTTGCCCAAGCCATTGACCAATGGGGGCTCCAGTACAATAGCCGCCAGATTTGAATCGAACTTCAAGCAAGTTCTGCTTGCGCTGCCGACCTCTTGTTGGCCTTTATAGCGACACCTCCTCTTGACATGCATCTAGCGATGCCTTTTTGTAACGACTGAACCATGAATACGCTGGATGCGAAGCGCGTCCTTGAGACTGCATTGATTTGTGCTCAACAGCCTGTCACGTTACGCGACATGGGCATTTTGCTGGGCGATGAGGTGGCCAGCGACACCATCAAGCGCTTATTAACCGATTTGCAGCATGAATGGGCCTTGCGTGGCGTTGAATTGGTAGCGTTGGCTAGTGGCTGGCGATTCCAGAGCAGGCCGGAAATGCGTGTGTACCTTGATCGGTTGCATCCCGAAAAACCACCGCGCGCTTGATCCAGAGCGCGGCGCCGCTGGCCGGCGCGATCGCTTCGCTGAGAACTCTCGACATGCGCATCCCTTTTCGCGTGTTCGTGAACGACATGACGTTATGCGTCCTGCGCGCGCCCGACAAGCGCCGCATCGCTGGGCGAGGCGCGCAGATAGAGCGTGGTGGAGGCGTAATTCTTGCGCGGCCCGGTGACGCGCCAATGGGCGTGCCAGCTTTCGGCGGCGAAGCTGTAGCGTACGGCGTAGTGATCGGCCCCGCACTGGTGCTCATCCGCGCTTTGCGTTTGCCGCCAGTCGAAGCGGTGAAACGGCGCGCAGTCCTCATACAGCACGCAAACGCCGCTCGGGCCCTCGAGCCGCCACAGATAGACGCGCGCGGCGGTCATCCGCGCCTCGCCCAGCGTCAGCAGGCCCTGCTCGGCATAGTGCAAGCCCTCGGCATCCGGCGTGATGCGCGCCAGTCCGCGGAACCGGCCCGAGGGGCCGCCGCCCATATCGTCGATGTCGCGCGTCACGCTCCAGACGCCGACGAACCGGGTTTGCGTTGTCAGAACCATGCGCGGGTGCTACCCCGCCCGGCATCCCGCCGCAATGCTTCGGAGACGCGCCCATGGTCCCCCGTTACTCCCGCCCGCAGATGGTCGCGATCTGGTCGCCGCAGACCAGGTTCCGGATCTGGTTCGAGATCGAGGCGCACGCCTGCGACGCGCAGGCCGCGCTGGGCGTGATCCCGAAATCCGCCGCCGAGGCC
>JBGSRY010000004.1:0-1963 GCA_041737325.1 Rhodoferax sp.
TCGCCACGACCTTCAGTCGATTCAACATCAGCAGCACCAAGCCCCCCGCACCGGCAGCCAGCAGCATGGGCAGCGACAAGTCAGAGGTATAAAAAAAGGCGATGACCAAAATCGCCCCCAGGTCGTCAATGATGGCCACCGCATCACCGGCGTTGATGACGGCATAAATCAGCGCGGGTACCACCATGCCACCCACGGCAGCGCCTGCTGGCAACAGCACTTGACGCACAGAGGCCAGTTCGCCGTCGATCAGCTCACGCTTGATCTCAAGCCCCACCAAAAAGAAAAACACCGCCATCCACAAGTCGTTGACCCAAACCAGCATGGGCTTGGCCAGCACCAAGGCATCTGCGCCGATGTGCAAGGCCACCGGAAAGTCCAGCAGCTTGAGGTAGAAATCGCTCCAGGGTGAATTGCTCAGTACCAGTGCCACCAGGGCAGCCAGCGCCAGCAGCACACCACCCAGCGTCTGGGCGTTGATGAAGGGTGTCACATTGCGAAGGATCAACTT
This sequence comes from Rhodoferax sp., assembly GCA_041737325.1. GTDB lineage: Bacteria > Pseudomonadota > Gammaproteobacteria > Burkholderiales > Burkholderiaceae_C > Rhodoferax. The sequence goes on from JBGSRY010000004.1 coordinate 512, forward strand.
GAGCATAAAAAACGAGGCTGCTGCGTCAGCCTGTGTCGGGAGGGCTTGGTTAAACTTGCATCCTACCGTGACATGTGAATCCGCAACACTTTTAAGGCAACCCACCATGAGCACCGCCATTCGCCAAAACGACCTGATCGAATCCATTGCCGCCGCACTGCAATACATCAGCTACTACCACCCCACCGACTACATCGCCCACTTGGCCAAAGCCTACGAGCGCGAGCAATCGCCCGCGGCCAAGGATGCCATCGCACAAATTTTGACCAATAGCAAGATGAGTGCCGAAGGCCACCGCCCGATCTGCCAGGACACCGGCATCGTCAACGTGTTCCTGAAAGTAGGCATGGACGTGCGCTGGGAAGGTTTCACTGGTTCGCTGGACGATGCCATCAACGAAGGCGTGCGCCGCGCCTATACCGACCCCAGCAACACACTGCGCAAGAGCGTGGTGGCCGACCCGCAGTTTGAGCGCAAGAACACCAAGGACAACACGCCAGCGGTGATCTTCACCGACATCGTGCCCGGCAACACCGTTGAAGTCACCGTGGCCGCCAAAGGCGGTGGCAGTGAAAACAAGAGCAAGATGTACATGCTCAACCCCAATGATTCCGTGGTCGACTGGGTGCTGAAAACCGTGCCCACCATGGGCGCGGGCTGGTGTCCGCCCGGCATTCTGGGCATCGGCATTGGCGGCACGGCTGAAAAGGCCGTGGTCATGGCCAAAGAAAGCCTGATGGACAGCCTGGACATGCACGAGCTGCAAGCCAAAGCCGCCAGCGGTGCAGAACTCTCCAACGTCGAAAAGCTGCGCCTGGAATTGTTTGAAAAAGTCAACGCCCTGGGCATTGGCGCACAAGGCCTGGGTGGCCTGACCACCGTGCTGGACATCAAGATCAAGATGTACCCCACGCACGCGGCGGGCAAGCCCATTGCCATGATTCCCAACTGCGCCGCCATGCGCCACGCGCACTTTGTGATGGACGGCAGCGGCCCGGTCTACCTGACCCCGCCCAGCCTGAGCCTGTGGCCCAACGTCACCTGGACCCCGGACTACGTCAAGAGCAAAAAAGTCAACCTCAACACCTTGACCAAAGAAGAAGTCGCCAGCTGGAAACCGGGCGACACCCTGCTGCTCAACGGCAAGATGCTCACCGGCCGCGACGCGGCACACAAGCGCATCAAGGACATGTTGGCCAAAGGCGAAAAGTTGCCGGTGGACTTCACCAACCGCGTCATTTACTACGTCGGACCGGTAGACCCGGTGGGTAACGAAGCGGTCGGCCCGGCCGGCCCGACCACCGCCACCCGCATGGACAAGTTCACCCGCATGATGCTGGAGCAGACTGGCCTGATCTCGATGGTCGGCAAGTCCGAACGCGGCCCGACCGCAATCGCGGCGATCAAGGACAACAAGTCGGCCTACCTGATGGCTGTCGGCGGCGCCGCCTA
>JBGSRY010000021.1:0-2910 GCA_041737325.1 Rhodoferax sp.
ACATGCTTCAAGGTGGCGGATTTGAAGACGATATGATAGTGACAGGTTCACATGTGGTGAGCCCTTGCACTTCTGGCAGTTATTGCTTCTTCTGAAACGCTCTATCTATGTTCGTCATTGTTGGCTGGTTGATTGTGATGGTGTGCGTCTTTGGCGTGTACATCTTCCACGGTGGCAACATCATGGTGGTGTTGAAGGCATTACCGTTTGAGCTCATCACCATTGGCGGAGCCACCATGGGTGCGTTTGTGGCCAACAACCAGATGAAGGTCATCAAGGCCAGCCTGAAAGGTCTGGGCAGCTGCTTCAAGGGCAGCAAATACACCAAAGCCCGCTACATGGATTTGCTGGCATTGTTGTTTGACATTTTGCAAAAGGCCCGCAAAGAAGGTTTGATGGCCATTGAGAAAGATGTGGAAGAACCCCACTCATCCGAAATTTTCAAAAAACACGGTGATGTGGGCCATGACCACCATGTGGTCGAATTCATCACCGACTACCTGCGCATGATGGTCTCAGGCAACCTCAATGCGCATGAGATCGAATCCTTGATGGACAGCGAAATCGACACCCACCACGCTGAAGAACACGCGGCTGTGGCGGCCTTGCAGCGCATTGCGGGGGGACTGCCCGCGTTTGGTATTGTGGCGGCCGTGCTGGGCGTGGTGAACACCATGGGCTCGGTGGGGCAGCCCCCCGCCGTGTTGGGCGGCATGATTGCCTCGGCTCTGGTGGGTACGTTTTTGGGTATCTTGCTGGCCTATGCTTTTGCCGAGCCGCTGGCGGGCCTGCTGGAGCAAAAAGTGGAGGAAGCAGGTAAAGAGTTCCAGTGCATCAAGACCACGCTGCTGGCCAGCATGCAAGGCTACAACCCGGCCACAGCGATCGAATTTGGCCGCAAAGTCCTGTTCTCCACTGACCGTCCCACATTTGGCGAGCTGGAAGCCTTTGTGAAGAAAAAATAAGACTACAGGCATCGCACCATGGCCACCGAAGCCAAAAAACTCCAGCCCATCATCATCAAGCGGGTCAAGAAAGGCGGCCACGCTGCGCACGGGGGTGCGTGGAAGATTGCTTACGCCGACTTTGTCACCGCCATGATGGCGTTCTTTTTGCTCATGTGGTTGCTGGGCAGCACCTCAGAGGGTGATAAAAAAGGCTTGTCTGACTACTTTCAGTCCCCTTTAAAAGTGGCCATGCAGGGTGGTGCGGGGGCAGGAGCCAGCAACAGCGTCATCAATGGCGGTGGCAATGATTTGACGCAGTCCGCTGGCCAAACCAAGCGCGGTGACGGTGCAGATTCCAAAGCCAAAAAAATGTCGGGCGATCAGGCCAAAGCAGCTCGTGCAAAAAAAGATGCGCAAAAGCTGGGCGAACTCAGCGCAAAAATCAGCGCCATCATCTCCAACACTCCCAAACTGGCCGAGTTCAGCAAACAAATCAAGCTCGGCATGACGGCCGACGGTTTGCAAATTCAAATTGTGGACGACCAAAAACGCCCCATGTTTGACAGTGGCAGTGCCAGCGTCAAACCCTACATGCGCGACATCTTGCTGGAAATTGGTGCAGCCCTGGCCGACATTGACAACAAAATCAGCCTCGATGGCCACACCGACCAAACCCCGTATGGTGCCGGCGCGCGCGGCTACAGCAACTGGGAGCTGTCCGCCGACCGCGCCAATGCAACACGGCGCGAACTGGTGGCGGCGGGCATGCCCGATGAGAAAATCGCCCGCGTCATGGGCTTGGCATCAAGCGTGCTGCTGGATGCGGACAATCCGCGTAGCCCTGTCAACCGTAGAATCAGCATCACGGTGATGACACGCGAGGCAGAAGAGCGATTGCTGGGGCCGCGTAGCGCTGAAATCAGCACCGCAGACACTGCAACGCCGGCGCAATCCAAGCCAACGCCAACACAGTAAGATCAGCAATCCATATCGCTCGCAAAGGTTTATTCCATGGCTAATGAACTCAAATTTTTGGTGGTTGACGACTTTTCCACCATGCGCCGCATTGTGCGCAACCTGCTCAAAGAAAGCGGCTATGCGGATTGTGATGAAGCCGAAGATGGCGTAGTGGCGCTGCACAAGCTGCGCAACGCCAGTTTTGATTTTGTGGTGAGCGACATCAACATGCCCAACATGAATGGCTTTGAGTTGCTCAAAGAAATCAAGGCCGATGAAAAACTCAAACACATCCCGGTGCTGATGGTCACCGCTGAAGCCCGCAAAGAAGACATTGTGCTGGCGGCCCAAAGCGGCGCAGCTGGCTACATCGTCAAACCTTTTACCAAAGCCGTTCTTGAAGACAAAGTGAACCTGATTCTGACCAAACTGGGGTTGAAATGACTACAGCAGCACACACCACGGCCGATGCTTCGCAAGACGATGTGCACCAGCGCCTGGGCGTACTCACACGCCAACTGCATGACTCCCTCAATGGTTTGGGGCTGACCGACAAAGTCAAAAATTGGGCCGGTGAAATTCCCGATGCCAAGAGCCGCCTGACCTATATTGCCCGACTCACCGGCGAAGCCGCAGAAAAAGTGCTCAACAGTGTTGACCAGGCCAAGGCACACCACGACCACATTGCCACCGAGACCCGCCGCATTGGAGCCTTGATCGTCAAAGACCCAGTTGCCGCCGTGGCCAAAGGGCACGTGATGAACTTCATCACCGACGTAGAAGAATCCTCCAAAGAAATCGACAAAAACCTGACCGACATCATGATGGCGCAAGACTTTCATGACCTGACTGGCCAAGTCATTTCCAAGGTGGTCAATCTGGCTGCCAGCATTGAGTCGCAATTGCTGCAATTGTTGGTTCTGACCGCCCCATCTGAAGCTGCTGCAAAACCTGCAGCCGCACTGGACATCTCAAAACCAGTCAGCGAGCCTGTTTTGCAAGGCCC
>JBGSRY010000023.1:0-3990 GCA_041737325.1 Rhodoferax sp.
ATCAGGCGCTGGAGGTGAATCTCGGGCACGTCGCCCTTGCGTGGTTTGATGGTTTCGTCTGCTTCCAGCGCACGCACCAGCCAGGTCATGCCATTGACGGTTTCAATGCCGAAGTCACCGGGGCGCTGTGGCAAGTCGCCACCAAACAGAATGCAGTCACGTTGCTGCGGCCTTTGCAACTTAACGCGTACCGGCGGGGGCAGCATGTGCATCACCAACTCGTCTTCGCGGTTGAGCACCATCACACCGGTTTGGCCGAACACCGAGGTCTTGGCCTGCGCGCAGGCCGCCATGGACCCATGCCAGTCGAGGTGATCTTGCGTGACGTTGAGCACCGTGGCGGCGGTGGGCTCAAAGCCTGGTTCACCATCGAGCTGAAAGCTGGAGAGCTCCAGCACCCAGACATCGGGCAGGGCAGCTTGCGCCAGCGCCTCGCCCAGGGTGTCGAGCAGTGTCGGGCCGATGTTGCCCGCCACGGCTACCGAGCGGCCGGTGCGCGCCACCAGTTGTCCCGTGAGCGAGGTCACCGTGGTCTTGCCGTTGGTGCCGGTGATGGCCAACACCTTGGGCGCATAGCCACGTGTGGCCTTGAGCTGCGCCAAGGCTTGCGAGAATAAAGACAATTCGCCTGCAGCCCATATACCCATTGCTTTTGCAGCTTCAAAAACAGGAGCAACCTGGGCCGGACTCAAGCCGGGGCTTTTGAACACGGCGCGCACGTCTGTGCCTTGCACCAGTGCGGCATCTAACGGGCCGCTGATAAATTGTGCGGCAGGCATGTCGCGCTGCAACGTGGCCAACTGTGGCGGCGCAGGGCGTGTGTCGGCCACGGTCACGGCCGCCCCGCAGCGTGCACACCAGCGTGCCATGGCCAGGCCGGACGCACCCAGGCCCAGAATCAGCACGTGTTGGTCTTGCAGGTATTGCATGGCTACCTTAATTTCAAGGTTGACAAACCCACCAGGCACAACAGCATGGTGATGATCCAGAAGCGCACCACCACCTGCGTTTCTTTCCAGCCGCTTTTCTCAAAATGGTGGTGCAAGGGTGCCATCTTCAAAATCCGCCGACCTTCACCAAAGCGTTTTTTGGTGTACTTGAAATACGTCACCTGCAGCATCACCGACAGCGCTTCGGCCACAAAGACCCCGCCCATGATGGCCAGCACAATCTCTTGCCGCACGATGACGGCGATGGTGCCCAGGGCCCCACCCAGCGCCAGTGCGCCCACGTCACCCATGAAGACTTGCGCCGGGTGCGTGTTGAACCACAAAAAAGCCAGCCCGGCCCCGGCCATGGCGGCGCAAAAAATCATCAGCTCACCCGCGCCGGGGATGTGCGGCAAAAACAGGTAACGGGCAAACACCACGTTGCCGGTGACGTAGGCAAAGACACCCAGACAGGAGCCCACCAGCACCACCGGCATGATGGCCAGGCCGTCCAGGCCGTCGGTCAAATTCACCGCGTTGCTGGAGCCGACGATCACCAGGTAACTCAGAATGACAAAGCCCAGCACCCCCAGCGGGTAGCTGATTTCCTTGAAGAACGGCAGCATCAGCCCGGCCTTGGGCGGCAGGCTCATGTCAAAACCGGATTGAATCCAGGTGAAGAACAATTCGAGCACGCGGTAGTTGGTGTTTTCTGAAATCGAGAACACCAGGTACAAGGCGGCCACCAGGCCAATGAGCGACTGCCACAGGTATTTCTCACGCGAGGGCATGCCCTCAGGGTCTTTGTTGACCACCTTGCGCCAGTCGTCCGACCAGCCAATGGCCCCAAAACCCAGCGTCACCAGCAGCACGATCCAGACAAAACGGTTGCTCCAGTCAAACCAGAGCAGCGTGGACAGCGCAATGCACAGCAAGATCAGCACGCCGCCCATGGTGGGCGTGCCGCTTTTGACGTGGTGGGTTTCCATGCCGTAGCCGCGAATGGGTTGACCGATTTTGAGTTCAGCCAAACGGCGAATCACGTACGGGCCAGCCGCCAGGCCCAGCAGCAAGGCGGTCAGCGCGGCCATCACGGCGCGAAAGGTCTGGTATTGAAAGACGCGCAAAAAGCCCCAGTCCGGGTAAACGCTTTGCAGCCATTGGGTGAGCCAGATCAACATGCCAGGGGCTCCTGTGGTGGGGTGTCGGCGGCGGCTTCGATGGCTTGCACCACCTGTTCCATCTTCATGAAGCGCGAGCCTTTGACCAGCACGCTGCGCACCCCGGGCAAGGCGGCGCGCACCGCAGCTTGCAGTGCGGGCATGTCCGAGTGCACTTCAATGCCATTAAATTCAATAGCTGCTTGCCCAGTAGATACGCCGGTTACAAGCACTTTTTCTATATTTTTTTCCAGTGCCAGCTGCAACGCTTCGCGGTGGAAAGCGGGGCCCTGGTTGCCCACTTCACCCATGTCACCCAGCACCAGCAGGCGCGGTGCGGGCAGGGCGGCCAGCACCTCGATGGCGGCGCGCACCGAGTCCGGGTTGGCGTTGTAGCTGTCGTCCACCAGGGTGATGCTGCGGCCACGGTAGGTTAGTTGCCGTGCCCGTGAGCGGCCTTTGACGGGCTCAAACGCTTCCAGCCCGGCGGCAATGGCGCTGAGCGGCACGCCGGCCGCCAGGGTGCAGGCCACGGCGGCCAGCGAATTCTTGACGTTGTGTGCGCCCGCGATGTGCAGGGCGTAATGCAATTCGCCTTGCGGCGTCATGGCGCTGACCTGCCACGCCGCACCCGACCAGACGGCTTGTGTGGTGTGTACTGCGGCTGGCGGGGGCGCGACTGACTCCGACCATGGTCGACTGAAGTCGACCCTACTTGAATCACCCACAGAGGATGCGATGGGTTGACTAAAGCACAGCTGGTCTCTTGCGCCTGCTTGGTCGGCCCACAGCGCGCTGAAGGCATCATCCGTTGGAAACACAGCCGTGCCGTCTGGCGGCAAGGCATCAATCACCGTACCGTTTTCTTGCGCTACAGCGGCCACCGTGGCCATGAATTCCAGGTGTTCGCGCTGGGCGTTGTTGACCAGCGCCACGGTGGGTTGGGCAATGGCCGCCAGGGTGGCGATTTCACCGGGGTGGTTCATGCCAAGCTCAATCACTGCCACACGGTGCTGTTGGCGCAGGCGCAGCACGGTCAGTGGCACGCCAATGTCGTTGTTCAGGTTGCCTTGCGTGGCCAACGCAGCCTCACCCTGCCAGGCGCGCAGGATGCTGGCAATCATCTGCGTCACCGTGGTTTTGCCGTTGGAGCCGGTCACGGCAATCAGCGGCAGCGTGAATTGGGCGCGCCAGTGGGTGGCCAGTTGGGCCAGCGCCAGTTTGGTGTCGGCCACGACCCAGCCGGGCAAGCCGGCTTGCGCCAGTTTGGCAGCGGCATCTTCACCTTGGCAAAGGGCGGCCACAGCACCTTTGCGTTGCACTTCTGCCAAAAAGTCATTGGCATTGAAGCGCTCACCGCGCAGGGCCACAAACAAATCACCAGGCGCAATGCTGCGGCTGTCGGTGTGCACCCGCTGCACCTGAAGCCGAGCCAGGTCGATGGGGGCGTGCACCGCTTGCCCCTGTGGCAGCCACTGGGCCACTTGCTGCAGGTTCATCATGGCGCTCATGCGTGCGGCTCCTGTGGGGCGGCCAGACCCAAGGCGCTGCGCACCTGGGCGATGTCAGAAAAAGGAAAACGCTGGCCCGCAATCTCCTGGTAGTCCTCGTGCCCCTTGCCGGCCAGCAGCAGCACGTCGTTGGGTGCGGCCTGGGCCAGGGTCTGGGCAATGGCGCGGGCGCGGTCGGGTTCTACCTGCACGTCGGGGTGGCCTTCGAGGCCGAGCAAGATCTGGCTGATGATGGCATCGGGGGCCTCGCTGCGTGGGTTGTCGCTGGTGACCACCACGCGGTTCGCGTGGGCCCCCGCTATGGCACCCATGAGGGGGCGTTTGCTAGTGTCGCGGTCGCCACCACAACCAAAGACGCACCACAGCTGCCCTGCGCGCGCTTGCACCATG
>JBGSRY010000109.1:0-1673 GCA_041737325.1 Rhodoferax sp.
CCGGGGTGCGGGTAAAACTTGATGCTGCGTGCGCCCAGGTACTCGCCCCCACCGCCTTTGTCGCCGTCTGTTTCCAGCTTGCAGCCGATGTTGCCCAGCAGGCCCGAGAGCATGGACAGGTGTAATTGTTCGTAGCTGGCAGGCTGGGTGTTGAGCCGCCATTTGTGCTCGGCCACCACGGTGTGGAGCTGGCTGTAAATGTCGCGCCACTCGCGCACGCGACGCATGCTGACGAAGTTTTTGCGCAACAGTTGCTCGTATTGGCGGTTGCTGAGTTTGTGGGGTGGCGGCGCATCCCCGCCCTGGCCCTCTCCCAGCGGATGAGGGAGTGAATGGCTCCCTCTCCCTCTGGGAGAGGGTTGGGGTGAGGGCTGCCCCCCACGCGAGTTGTCCAGCCACTTCCACAGCTTCAGGTAGCCGCTGAATTCGCTCTTTTCATCGTCAAACTTGGCATGCGCCTGGTCAGCTTGCTGTTGCGCCTCCATCGGACGATCGCGCACGTCTTGCACGCTCAGGGCGCTGGCAATCACCAGCACCTCGCTCAGTGCCTCTCTGGAGCGCGCTTCCAGAATCATGCGGCCCACACGCGGGTCCAACGGCAACTTGGCCAGCTCCTGGCCTGTGGCCGTTAGCTCGTTCGCATCATCGACCGCGCCCAGCTCATGCAACAACTGGTATCCGTCGGCAATGGCGCGCCCGGACGGGCTTTCCAGAAACGGGAAGTCTTCCACTTGCCCCAGGTGCAGCGACTTCATGCGCAAAATCACCCCGGCCAGGGAACTGCGCAAAATTTCGGGGTCGGTGAACCTGGGACGGCCGATAAAGTCTTTCTCGTCATACAGCCGGATACAGATGCCGTTGGCGACACGGCCGCAGCGCCCGGCGCGCTGGTTGGCCGAGCTTTGGCTCACCGGTTCCACCAGCAACTGCTCCACCTTGCTTCTGAAACTGTAGCGTTTCATGCGCGCTGTGCCTGCGTCAACCACGTATCGGATACCCGGCACGGTGAGCGAGGTTTCGGCCACATTGGTGGCCAGCACAATGCGCCGCCCGCCGTGGCTGTCAAAAATGCGGTCTTGTTCGGCCTGGCTCAAGCGGGCAAACAAGGGCAGCACGTCGGCGTTGCGAAACACCGCGCTGTGGCTCAAATGGCCGCGCAGGTGGTCCGCCGCCTCGCGGATTTCGCGCTCGCCGGGCAAAAACACCAAAATGTCGCCGCTGTGGTGCACGTCGCGCCACAGTTCATCCACCGCATCAGCAATCGCGTTGTTCAGGTCATAGTCACGCGCTTCTTCAAACGGGCGGTAACGCTGCTCCACCGGGAACATGCGGCCTGACACCATGATGATGGGCGCTGGACCTTTGACAGACGCAAAGTGCTCGGCAAAACGCTGCGCATCAATGGTGGCGCTGGTCACCACCACCTTCAAGTCGGGCCGGCGCGGCAGGATTTGTTTCAAATAACCGAGCAAGAAATCGATATTCAGACTGCGCTCGTGCGCCTCGTCAATGATGATCGTGTCGTACGCTTTGAGCAGCGGGTCGGTCTGCGTTTCGGCCAGCAAAATACCGTCGGTCATGAGCTTGACCGACGCGTCTTTGCTCAGACGGTCTTGAAAGCGCACCTTGAAGCCCACCACCTCACCCAGCGGCGTGTGCAGCTCTTCGGCAAT
>JBGSRY010000270.1:0-5673 GCA_041737325.1 Rhodoferax sp.
CCTTTTTCACCCAGCAGGGTAGACCACAAGTGACCCGCGTCATGACTCAGGATATCGAGTCCGGGATAATTAGTTTGGAGCCATCCCGACAGCAGGTAAATGGTGAGGGGAAAGCCGTACATCTCGACAAACAGCGCCACGATGAACGCAGAAAACGCCCCAAACGTGCGCCAGTCCCGGGCGGTCGCAGGTTTGAAAAAACTGTAGGCGAACAGGATGAAAACGGCAGAGTTCAACACCACCAGCAGCCACAAACCGTAAGCGGACTGATCGTGGCTCATGAGGGCTCACCCGGTTCGGTTGGCGGTGTCGGCGTTGCGCCATTGCCCGTTGGGTGAGTATGGCCACCGTGGTCATGGTGCATGAACAGGTGCATGAGCGGGCACGCCGCCAGCAGCACAAAAGGCAGCGCACCCAAGGTATGCGCCAGGTGCTCGGTCAGCAGAAAGTAGCCGGCCACAGCGCCCATGACGAGCAGGCCGATGGCGTAACGAGAATGCCAAAAACCAGGCATCCTAGTGGGCTCCACAGCGGGTGAGTTGGTGGAAGGAAATCTCATTTTTCAGTCGCTCCAGGAAGCCGGTCCATCATCATTTGCATCATGGACTGCATCATTTTCATGCGTTTCTCCATCATCTGATGGTGTGCTGCCATGTCAGCAGGCATCTTGTCAGCCATTGGTTTGCTGTTCATGTCGCCCATCATGCCCTTCATGCTCATGCCGGACATGCTCTGCATCATGGCCATTGCGTCCGTCATGGCCTTCGTGTGTTCAGGCATCAAGGCGCTACGTTCTTCCGGCGTTTTTGCCGCCATGAATTTTTGATGCAGTTCCTGCATGGTTTTCATATGGCCGTCCATTGGGTCTATGACACCCCTGCCGATGCCATTTGTGGTGTCCATCGCCCCTGTCCCGGCCGGCATGGTCTTGACCGCAGCGGAAACAGCCGCAGGATGATGTGCCGCGTGTTCAGCCGTATCCGGGCCAACGGCCAATGCGGCAGTTGCTGCCAGCGTGATGGACATGGCCAAGGCCAGGCGAGACGCGGTCATGGTGAAGTAACATGTTTGCATGTGAAACTCCTTTAAATAAATGTTGTGTGTCTGTCAGGCATATTGCTGATACACGGATGTGCTGCCGTCGCGATGCACCAGCAGCACGGCATAGGGGTCTTTGCGACCCTTGTAGATGGGGCCCTCCATGCCGGGTGATCCAACTTTCATGCCCGGCACGGTCAGGCCCAGCGCGTCGGGCTTTTCCCGCAACAGCCGTGCAATTTCACGTACCGGCACGTGTCCTTCAATCACATAACCGGCGACGCGGGCGGTATGGCATGAGCCCAGTTTGGCCGACAGCCCCAATTGAGCCCGCATACCATTGTTGCCAGTTTCAAAAAGCTGCACCGGATAACCAGACTGTTGCAAGGTGGCGGTCCAGTCTTTGCAGCAGCCGCAACTGGGGTCTTTCCAGACCTCGATCAACGGTTTGTTTGGCGCGGCCGCCATGCTGACGGCCGGCAACAACAAGATGCCGAGGATGAGGGCACGGCGGTTCAATTGAGCGAGCACAGACATGATGGAATTCCTTTCAGTGATGTGATGTGGCGGCCAGTTTAGGCAGGCCGGAGCAACCGCAAGATGACATTCGAATGACAATTCAGACAGCTTCAGGCCTTTCAAGGCAGTCGCCGGATGTGTCATGTTTCGGAAAAATAACAAAAACGTCATGCGGCAGACAGGATCCTGATTGCCCCCGAACGGGATACTTTCCTATATTCAACAACGGTCGTTTACCCAACTCACTTGAAAGGTGAAAACATGTCAAACACGCATTCTGTCCGACCCAGCCGTCGCGTCTTGCTGGCAAGCCTTGCCACACTGCCGTGGCTGAAATCAGCCTGGTCGCAAGGCAAGATGCAGCCTGACATGCAGGGAATGCATGGCATGGGTGATGCTGCGACAGCGCTGGCCCCGGTTCAGGCCATTGCATCCGGTGCACCGCTGGCAACATTGCATCAGCTGGCCAACGCCAGCGGTAAGCCCGGATTATTCAAGGCCACGCTGCGTGCGTCACCGGTGCAAGTTCAACTGCTGCAAAGTGGTTCGGCCACCGAAGTGTGGGCCTACAACGATATCCTGCCCGGTCCCCTGATTGAGGTAACGGAAGGCGATACGGTTGAAATCGAATTCATTAACGACTTGCCTCAGGAAAGCACGATCCACTGGCACGGCTTGCCGGTACCCAGTGAGCAGGACGGCAACCCACACGATGCGGTGCCCGCCGGGGGACGGCGACTTTATCGCTTTACCCTACCTGACGACTGTGCCGGTACTTATTGGTATCACCCGCATCCGCACGGTTACACCGCCGAGCAGGTGTTCCGGGGTTTGGCGGGCTTGTTCATCGTGCGTGCCAAGAACGACCCGCTTAAAGTCATACCTGAGCGTCATTTGGTTTTTTCCGATCTGAAGCTGGCCGCTGATGGCAGCATCGCGCCCAACGACATGAACGACGAAATGAACGGGCGTGAAGGCCAGTTTGCGCTGGTCAACGCACAGCGCCAGCCGGTGCTCACCTTTGATGCCGGTGGCCGCGAGCGTTGGCGCATCTGGAACGCCAATAGCGCACGCTATCTCAAGCTGAAGTTGCCCGGAGCACGTTTCACGCTGGTGGGGACTGATGGTGGTTTGTTGCAAAAACCTGTCTCAGGTCTGACTGAATTGGTGATGGCTGCGGCCGAGCGCATTGAAGTGATTGTTGACGCACCTCAAGGCGCGGGAAGGGTGGGCCTGGTGACCGAGCCGGTCGAACGCGGAAAAATGGGTATGGTGCCGCAGGAGCATTCCATCACGCTGCTGAATGTGGACTTTTCTGCCGTCAATCCAGAGCAGCTGGCTGCATTACCCGCATTGCCGAACAGCTTGCGCCGCATCCGGCCGCTGGGCGCACCCAAGGCCAAAAAGCGCGTGGTGTTCTCTGAAGAGATGTCGATGGCCGGAGGCGTGCACAGCATGAAATTTCTGGTCAACGGCAAGAACTTCGACATGCGCCGGGTGGACTTGACCAGCCGCATTAACGAAGTGGAGCTGTGGGAAATCGTCAACGAGTCCGACATGGATCACCCATTCCACATTCACGGTGTTCAGTTTCAGGTGGTCGAGCGCGAGGTTGACGGCAGAGTGATGCCGGAGCCTTTGTTGGCCTGGCGTGACATGGTCAACACGCGTTCGGGCGAAACGGTGCGCATCAAGCTGGTGCAACGCCACAAGGGTCTGCGCATGTTTCATTGCCACATCCTTGAGCATGAAAACGCCGGCATGATGGGACAGGTCAACGTGATCTAGATAACAAAAATGTCATCTTCAGGTCATCTTGCAATGGCCCTCGTCCTGGCACACTACGAGACATAAATTTTTTGGTTTGACTTGTTATCGATTTATTTTTTAAAAGGATACGCAAAATGAAATTTTCAACAACTTCCTCATTAGTGGCTTTGGGCTTGCTGATGTCGGCTCCCGTCATGGCGCAAATGAACCACACCATGCCCATGGGCCACAGCATGCCGCCCATGCAAACGGCCAATACCACTGTTGCCGCAGCCGATGCCGCTGCCATGGGTGAGGGTCTGGTCAAGAACATCAACAAGGCCAAAGGTACGGTGACGTTGCAGCACGGCACGCTGCCCAACGGCATGCCGCCCATGACCATGGCGTACAAGGTCAAGGACAAAGCCATGCTGGACTCGCTCAAGGCAGGCAAAAAAATTCGCTTTGCTACCGACCCGGCCGACGGCGGCATGACAGTCACAAAAATCGAACAGGTCAAGTAAACCCAACCAGTTGCCGCGTTGCGGACGCTCCCGGCAACGCCAACCCTGCTTTGAATCACACCCGTCATGACACAACAAACTGACCCCCGCTGGACGCTGGTTTTTGCCGCCTGGCTGGTGGCCACACTGGCCACGCTGGGGGCGCTGTTCATGAGCGAGGTGATGGGCTTTGCACCGTGTGTGTTGTGCTGGTGGCAGCGCATCTTCATGTTTCCGCTGGTGCTGCTGTTGGCGCTGGGCCTGTTCCCGTTCGATGCCAAGGTGCTGCGGTATGCCTTGCCGCTGGCGGGCATCGGGCTGCTGGTGGCGGGCTTTCATGTGTTGCTGACGATGGGCATCATCCCGGAGGCGCTGGCCCCGTGCCGCCAGGGCATTCCTTGCAAGACCATCCAGATTGAATGGTTTGGTTTTGTGACTATTCCGCTGCTGTCTTTTCTGGCATTTTTAACCGTCACTGGCCTGTTGCTGGCCGCTTATCGGAGTAACTCCAAATGAAACAAAAAAATCTGTTTATCGCCGTGGTGGCGGTGCTGTTGCTGGCGTTTGCTGGCGGTGCCTACTTTTACAAAAATCAGCAAGCCAGGCAGGCCGCCGAACTGGCGCAAAAGAACATGGCATCGCTGGTGCGGGCCGACGCGCCCAGCTTTGGCAACCCCAATGCGCCCGTGCACATTGTTGAGTTTTTTGACCCGGCGTGCGGCACTTGCCGCGAGTTTTATCCGCTAGTCAAAGCGCTGATGACGGCACACCCCGACAAAGTGCGGCTGAGCCTGCGCTACGCACCGTTTCACCCGGGTTCTGAATCGGTGGTGAAAGTCCTGGAAGCCGCGCGCAAGCAGGGCAAGTTTGAAGAAACGCTGCAAGCGCTGTTTGCGGCGCAAGAACAGTGGGTCATCAACCACACCTCGCATGTCGAAATGACTGGGCCGATTCTGGAAAAAGTGGGCCTGGACATGGCCAAGTTGCAAAACGATGCTAACGCGCCAGAGGTGGCGGCCATGGTGGCACGTGATCTGCTTGATGCCAAAGCCCTGAACGTGACCATGACTCCCGAGTATTTTGTCAACGGCAAACCGCTGCCCAGCTTTGGTTTTGAACAGCTCAAGGCGCTGGTGGAAGAAGCGCTGGCCAACACCCAATAGGAATCCCATGAACACTTTTTTAAAAGCCACAGCGCTCGCTGCGTTGCTGGTTGCGGGGAGGCTTGTGCCCGCGCTGGCGCAAGACGCTGTGCCGGGGGCTGACGTGCCGGGTCTGCTGGCGCTGGCCAAAGCCAATAACCCTGATTACACCAGCATGCGCCATGAGGCCCAGGCCGCTACCGAGCGCATCACGATGGCCGGGGCCTTGATGGACCCCAAGCTGCGCATCGAGTGGATGGACATCACCAAGGGCGGTACGCAAGACCCGACACTGTGGCCCAGTGAAACAGGCAGCACCAAATACACCTTCATGCAAGACCTGCCCTGGTGGGGCAAGCGCGACTTGAAGCGCGCCATTGCCGCGCAAGAAGCGCAGGCTGTAGAAGGCAAAGCGCAAGGCACTTGGGTGGAACTGGCGGCCAAGGTCAAAACCACGCACGCCCAGCGCTACTATTTGCACGCCACACGCCAGCTCACGCAAGAGTTGCTCGACTTGACCCAGCGCCTGGCGCAGGTGGCGCAGGTGCGCTACGCCGGTGGCCTGGCGATGCAGCAGGATGCCATTCGTGCCCAGGTAGAGCAGACCGCCATGCAGACTGAATTGGTTGGGCTAGAAGCCGAAGCCCGTCAGGCCGATGCCCGGCTCAACGCCTTGTTGGCCCGGCCCTCTGGGGCGGCGCTGGCCACCCCGGCAACGCTGC
>JBGSRY010000153.1:0-10784 GCA_041737325.1 Rhodoferax sp.
TTACCCGCACCATTGGGGCCCAGTAACCCAAAAAATTCACCCTGCGCCACCTCCAGACTGACCTGATCCAGCGCCAAAAAACTGCTGCGCTGCGGCGCACGCGGTGCGAGGTAACTTTTGGAAACTGATTGAAAAGAAAGGGCGGGCAGGGAACCGCTGATGGGCGAGGTCATCACGCGGGCACAGGCAACAGTTCAGCAATGCCATACAGGCGTGCCAAATCGGCCAAACGCGGGGGTAATGCGTGCAGCGTCAGGGTTTTGCCCAGCGACAACGCCACCCGCCGCACTTCCAGCAGCACGGCCAATGCCGTGGAGTCAAAACGCGCTAGCGCGGCCGCATCCACCGTCACGCAAGCAGTCGGCTGCGCCCGCACGGCCTGCAGCAGGCTGGCCAGCGACGCTGTGGCCGTTTGGTGCACCAACATGGCAGGCAATTGCAGCATGCTCAGCCTTTGGCGGACTTTTCAGTTTTTGCAGCATTGGCCGCGTTGGCTTTGTTGCGTTCAGTCAAGGTCGCAATCAAACCATCAATGCCTTTGGCGTTGATTTCCTGCGAGAACTGGCTGCGGTAGGTGTCCACCAGCCAGACCCCCAGCACGTTCAGGTTGAAAATTTTCCAGCCGGCCCCCACGCCTGGCGTTTTTTCCAGCCGGTAATCCAGCTGAATCGGGTCGCCACGGCCTTTGATGAGGGTTCGCACCACCACTTCCTTGTCTTCAGGCGCGGCACGCAGTGGCTTGATGCTGAAGGTCAGGTTCTTGGCCTGGCTGATGGCACCGGCATAGGTGCGCACCAGCAGGGTTTTAAATTCTGCTTCAAGTCGTTTGCGTTGCTCAGGCGTGGCTTGACGCCAACCCGGCCCTACCGCCGAGGCGGTCATGCGCTGAAAATTCAGGTAGGGCATGACTTTTTCGTCCAGCAAGGCAATCAAGTGCGCCACATCACCGGCTTGCACCGCTTTGTCGGTCTGGATGATGTCCAAGGCTTCTTTGGTCAGGCGGTCAACCAGGGCATCAGGGGCCTCGTCAGCGGCCCAGGCCGGTATGGCCAGCAGCGACAGCGCAGCCGTCAGGGCCAGCAAGGCATGGTTAAAAAAACGTCGCGTCATGTTGATTTCTTTCCAAAAAGATCAGTTGCCGGGTTGTTCTGGCACATCGGGTTCGGCTTCGTCGGGTGGGTTGCCGTCAAAGACTTGGCTGCGTCGGCGCTGCAAAAAAGCATCTCGAGTGAAGGTATAGGGGTCTAGCGCAACCTGATCCAGGATGTCGGTCGCGCCCAACAAACGTGAACGATGGTCAAGCAAATTCAGGGCAGTGGCAGAGTTGCGTGCGGGCACATCACTGACATTAGAGAGCAAGTTTCCCTGGGCATCCACCGGCAACGCTGCGGTGTCGCGCATGGTTGACGGCCCCAGCAACGGCAGCACCAGGTAGGGACCGGCCCCCACGCCCCAATGCCCCAGGGTCTGGCCAAAATCTTCGGTATAGCGCTCGATGCGCATTTCGGTGGCGATGTCCAGCACGCCGCCCAGACCCAGAAAAGTATTGACTCCAAAACGTACCAGGCTGTTGCCAGCGGGCTCGGCCTTGAGCTGCAGCACGTTGTTCACAAACGACCAGGCATCCTGCAAGTTGTTGAAGAAATTATTCACCCCGGTACGAACCGGTTGCGGCAACACGTCTTTATAGGCCGTGGCGACCGGTTTGACCACCGCCCGGTCAACCGCATCATTGAACTGGTAAACCCCCCGGTTGAAAGGCTCCAGCGGGTCGCGCGGGTTGGCGTTGGGGCCTGTGGCGCAGCCAGCCAGCACCGACAACACAACTGCCAGCGTGCTTCGCCAGCCCCATCTTGTGCCCGTTGTCATCGAGTTGCTCATTGTTTTCCCTGATTGTCGGCATCTGCCGCCGGTTTGGCTGGATCAGCCGCTTTGCTGTACAAAAATTGACTGATCAGATTTTCCAGCACCACCGCCGATTGCGTGCTGGAAATGGTGTCGCCTGGGCCCAGATTTTTATCGTCGGCACCGGCCTCAATGCCCAGGTACTGATCGCCCAGCAAACCACTGGTCAAAATTTTCAGCGAGCTGTCCTTGGGAAAGGTGTAGCGACTTTCCAGAGCCAGCGTCACTTTGGCCTGAAACGATTTGTCATCAAAGCTGATGTGGTCGACCCGCCCCACCACCACCCCGGCACTTTTCACGGCAGCTTTGGGCTTGAGCCCACCAATGTTGTCAAATTTGGCCGCAACCAGGTAAGTTTTCTGGAAGCTCAGTGTCAGCAAATTCGCCGACTGCAGTGCCATGAACAACATCGCAACGGCACCGATCAGTACAAACAGACCAACCCAGATATCATTTTTTGAGCGTTGCATACATTTCCTTTTTGCGCCTAGCCTTGGTCTGTTTTACAAAGTATCAGATGGTGAACATCATGGCGGTCAGGACAAAGTCCAGCGCCAGCACGGTGAGCGAGGCCATCACCACGGTGCGGGTGGTGGCCTTGGCAACGCCCTCTGGCGTGGCCTGCGCGTTGTAACCTTGCAGCAGGGCAATGAACGTCACCGCCACGCCAAACACAAAGCTCTTGAGAACCCCGTTGCCCAGATCTTTGAACACATCCACACCACCCTGGATCTGGCTCCAGAATGCGCCGCCATCCACACCGATCATCAACACCCCAACCACCCAGCCCCCAATGATGCCCGTGGCACTGAACACCGCCGCCAGCAGGGGCATGGTGAACACACCGGCCCAGAATCGGGGCGCAAGCACCCGCTCGATCGGGTTGACCGCCATCATTTCCATCACACTGATTTGCTCACCAGATTTCATCAGCCCGATTTCTGCCGTAAGTGCGGTGCCAGCGCGCCCGGCAAACAACAAGGCCGTCACCACCGGCCCGAGTTCACGCATCAAGCTCAGTGACACCATCAAACCCAGCGCTTCGGCCGAGCCATAACGTTGCAAGATGTAATAGCCCTGCAAGCTCAGCACAAAGCCCACAAACAGGCCCGACACACCGATGATGGCCAATGAGTAATTGCCCAAAAAATGGACCTGGTCACGCACCAGCACATTGCGCCGCATGGCATAACCGAGCGAGGCACACAAGCGCAAAAACAAGCGCGCTGCATAGCCTGCAGCGTCCAGCTGGCGACGCACCGCATAGCCGAGTTGTGCCGGATGCAGCCAGCTCATGAAACCACCTCCACACCAAAATCTTCTGCTACGGTGGGCCCTGGGTAATGAAAATGCACCGGACCGTCCGGCAATGCGTGCACATACTGGTACACCAACGGGTCGGCACTTTGGCGCACCTCGTCGGGGGTACCCTGACAGGCAATGCGACCGTTGGCCAAAATGATCACCTGGTCGGCAATGGCAAAGGTTTGCTCAATGTCGTGGCTGACAAAAATGCTGGTCAGACCCATGGCATCGTTCAGCTGGCGAATCAGGCGCGCAGCCGTGCCCAGCGAGATCGGGTCCAGCCCGGCAAACGGTTCGTCGTACATCACCAGCTCGGGGTCAAGTGCAATGGCGCGCGCCAGTGCCACACGCCGCGCCATGCCACCGCTCAAGTCGCTCGGCATCAAGTTGCATGCGCCGCGCAGGCCCACGGCATTGAGCTTCATCAGCACCACGTCACGAATCAGGACTTCGGGCAGATCAGTATGCTCACGCAAGGGAAACGCCACGTTCTCAAACACATTCAGGTCTGCAAACAGGGCCCCAAACTGGAACAGCATGCCCATGCGGCGGCGTGCCACGTACAGCTCAGACTGGTTCATGGGCGTGATGTCCTGCCCGTCAAAGCGCATCTGCCCGGTCAGGGCTTTCACCTGCCCGCCAATCAGGCGCAGCATGGTGGTTTTGCCGCCACCCGATGCCCCCATCAGGGCGGTGACTTTGCCACGCGGAATGGTCAGGGAAACGTCGTCCAGAATCAAACGGTCGCCGTAGCCAAAGCCAAGGTGACAAAATTCAACCAAAGGGTCAGAAAGAGGGTGTGCCATAAACAGAAAGACCGGGGGTTAACCCGGCCCGTCAATCATAAGCGATGGCGCATTTCAGCGTGGCAAGTCGCTGAATCCCATTAAAAACTCGTCCACCGAACGCGCCGCCTGCCGTCCCTCACGAATCGCCCACACCACCAGACTTTGACCACGGCGCATGTCACCCGCCGCAAACACCTTCGCGACATTAGTGGCGTAACCGCCGCTGAAGTCGGTGCTGGCTTTGGCATTGCCGCGCGCGTCTTTGTCAACGCCAAAGGCATCCAGCACCGTGGCCACCGGGTTGACAAAGCCCATGGCCAGCAGCACCAGATCGGCCTTGTAGGTTTTCTCAGTACCAGCAATTTCGACCATCTTGCCGTCTTTGAATTCGATGTGCACCGTTTTCAGGCCAGTGAGCTTGCCCTTTTCGCCGATGAATTCTTTGGTTGAAATGGCAAATTCACGGGTGCAGCCTTCGTCATGGCTGGAGCTGGTGCGCAGCTTCATGGGCCAGTAGGGCCAGGTCATGGGGCGGTTTTCTTCCACTGGCGGCTGCGGCATGACTTCAAACTGGGTCACGCTGACCGCACCATGGCGGTTGCTGGTGCCCACGCAGTCGCTGCCGGTGTCACCGCCACCAATTACGATGACGTGTTTGCCATCGGCACGCAACTGGCCTTTGAGCTTGTCACCAGCGTTGATTTTGTTTTGCTGTGGCAAAAATTCCATGGCAAAGTGGATGCCGTCCAGGTCACGCCCGGGCATCGGCAGGTCTCGGCTTTGCTCAGACCCGCCCGTGAGCAGCACGGCATCAAAGTCCTTTTGAAGCTGTTCGGCAGAGATGGTTTCTTTGGCCCAGTTGGTGACCTTGCTGCCCTTAGGGAGCTCGCCCACCAGCACCCCGGTGCGAAGGGTGACACCCTCAGCCTTGAGCTGTTCCACGCGGCGGTCAATGTGGCTTTTTTCCATCTTGAAGTCAGGAATGCCATAGCGCAGCAGGCCGCCCACACGGTCGTTTTTCTCGAACAGGGTCACGTCGTGGCCAGCGCGCGCCAGTTGTTGCGAAGCCGCCAAACCGGCCGGGCCGGAGCCCACCACCGCCACCTTTTTACCCGTCTTGACCTTGGCCGGTTGTGGCTTGACCCAGCCATGCTCCCAAGCACGGTCGATGATGGCGTGCTCAATGCTCTTGATGCCCACCGGCAGTTGGTTCACGTTCAGGGTGCAAGCGGCTTCGCACGGGGCTGGGCAAATGCGCCCGGTGAACTCCGGGAAATTATTGGTGCTGTGCAGCACATCAATGGCCGTTTTCCAATCAGCGTGATAAACCAAGTCGTTGAAGTCTGGAATGATGTTGTTGACCGGGCAACCGTTGTTGCAAAACGGTGTGCCGCAGTCCATGCAGCGCGCCGCTTGCGTGCTGGCAGACGAGTCGTCCAAACCAATCACAAACTCTTTGTAATTCTTCAAGCGCTCAGGCACGGGCTTGTAGCCTTCTTCAATGCGCTCGTATTCCATGAAACCGGTGACTTTTCCCATGATGCTGTGTCCTTTTTGGTTGCTGCTGCGTCTTTACTTGACCGCTGCCGGCTTTTTATCTGCTTCTTTTTTAGTAGCTGCTTGCACCCGTTCCACTTGGGCTACAGCTCCTTTTTTTGTATGAATTTCACCCAGCGCACGCTTGTACTCGTTGGGGAAGACTTTGACAAACTTGGCCCGCGCGGTGTCCCAGTTGTCCAGCAATTCGCGGGCGCGGCGGCTGCCGGTCCAGCGGTTGTGGTCTTCAAGCAATTTTTTCAGTTGCGCCTCATCGCTTTGGCCACGATGCCACAGGCTTTCCTTAACCGCTTCTTTTTGCTCAAGCGTGGTGAGCACTTTTTCAAGTGACACCATGGCCGTGTTGCAGCGCTTGGCAAACTGGCCGTCTTCGTCGTACACATAAGCCACACCACCGCTCATGCCGGCGGCGAAGTTGCGCCTGGTTTTGCCCAGCACCGCGACCGTGCCACCGGTCATGTATTCGCAACCATGGTCACCCGTGCCTTCCACCACCGCCGACGCACCGGAGAGGCGCACGGCAAAACGCTCACCGGCGACACCGCTGAAGAAGGCTTCGCCGCTGGTGGCACCAAACATCACGGTGTTGCCCACAATGGTGTTTTTGACGGCATCACCACGGAAGTCGATGCTGGGGCGCACCACCACACGGCCACCACTTAAACCCTTGCCGGTGTAGTCATTGGCATCACCAATCAAATACAGCGTGATGCCCTTGCACAGGAACGCGCCAAACGACTGGCCACCCGTGCCTTCGAGCTGGATGCGGATGGAATCATCCGGCAAGCCTTCGGGGTGCGCTTGCGTCACCGCGCCCGAGAGCATGGCCCCGACCGAGCGGTTGACGTTGCGCGCCACCTCAATGAACTGCACGCGTTCGCCTTTTTCAATGGCCGGGCGGCTCTTTTCGATCAGCACATTGTCCAGCGCTTTTTGCAAGCCATGGTCTTGCGTTTCGGTATGAAAACGCGGCACGTCTGCGCCCACGTTGGGTTGTGCAAACAGGCGGCTGAAGTCAAGCCCTTTGGCCTTCCAGTGGCTCAAGCCCGCACGCATGTCGAGCAGGTCGGCACGACCAATCAGATCGTCAAACTTGGCGATGCCAAGCTGCGCCATGATCTGGCGCGCTTCTTCGGCAATGAAGAAGAAGTAGTTCACCACATGCTCGGGCTTGCCAGAGAACTTCTTGCGCAGCTCGGGGTCTTGTGTGGCTACGCCCACCGGGCAGGTGTTGAGGTGGCATTTGCGCATCATGATGCAGCCCTCCACCACCAGCGGTGCGGTGGCAAAGCCGAATTCGTCCGCGCCCAGCAGCGCGCCAATCACCACGTCGCGCCCGGTCTTCATCTGGCCGTCGGTCTGCACCCGGATGCGGCTGCGCAGGCGGTTCAGCACCAGGGTTTGCTGGGTTTCAGCCAAGCCGATTTCCCACGGGCTGCCGCAATGCTTGATGGACGACCAGGGCGATGCCCCGGTGCCACCGTCATGCCCGGCAATCACCACGTGGTCGGCCTTGCACTTGGCCACGCCGGCGGCAATCGTGCCGACACCAATCTCAGACACCAGCTTGACACTGATACTGGCCTTTGGGGCCACGTTTTTCAGGTCGTGAATCAGTTGTGCCAGGTCTTCAATGGAATAGATGTCGTGGTGCGGCGGCGGCGAAATCAAGCCCACGCCGGGCACAGAAAAACGCAGCTTGCCAATGTAGTCACTCACCTTGGCCCCGGGCAGTTGCCCGCCCTCACCGGGCTTGGCTCCTTGCGCCATCTTGATCTGGATTTGATCCGCACTGCCCAAATATTCAGCGGTGACACCAAAACGGCCCGAGGCCACTTGCTTGATTTTGGAGCGCATGGAATCGCCGTCTTGCAAGGCGTAGTCGACCTCAAACAGGTCTTTACCCAGCAACTCAGACATGGTCTGGCCCTGCTTGATCGGGATGCCTTTGAGCTCGTTGCGGTAGCGCAGCGGGTCTTCACCGCCCTCACCGGTGTTGCTCTTGCCACCGATGCGGTTCATGGCCACGGCCAGGGTGGCGTGCGCTTCGGTGCTGATGGAGCCCAGCGACATGGCCCCGGTTGCAAAGCGCTTGACGATGTCTTTGGCGGACTCCACCTCATCAATCGGAATCGCTTTGACCGGGTCGATCTTGAACTCAAACAAACCACGCAGCGTCATGTGGCGTTTGTTTTGGTCGTTGATGATCTGGGCGTATTCCTTGTAGGTGTTCCAGTTGTTGGCACGGGTGCTGTGCTGCAGCTTGGCAATGGCATCGGGTGTCCACATGTGCTCTTCGCCACGGGTGCGCCAGGCGTATTCGCCCCCGGCATCGAGCCGGTTGGCCAGTACCGGGTCGGTACCAAAAGCGGCCTTGTGCATGCGAATGGCTTCTTCGGCAATCTCGAACACCCCAATGCCTTCGACCTTGCTGGGTGTGCCGGTGAAGTATTTGGCAATGGTGTCGCTGTTCAGGCCAATGGCCTCAAACAACTGTGCACCGCAATAGCTCATGTAGGTGGATACACCCATTTTGGACATGATTTTGGAGAGACCTTTTCCAACAGCCTTGACGTAGTTGTAAATCGCCTTGTCGGCGCTCAGGTCGCCGGGCAGGTCTTGGCAGATGCTGGCCAGGGTTTCCATCGCCAGGTAGGGGTGGATGGCTTCAGCACCATAGCCCGCCAGCACGCCAAAGTGGTGTACCTCACGCGCAGTGCCGGTTTCAACCACCAGGCCAGCCGTGGTGCGCAAGCCTTCGCGCACCAAATGCTGGTGCACGGCCGAGAGCGCCAACAAGGCCGGAATGGCGATTTGTGTGGCACTGACAGCCCGGTCACTGATGATCAGGATGTTGTGGCCGCTCTTGATGGCATCGACGCTTTCTGCGCACAGCGATGCCAGCTTGGCTTCGACCCCTTCGCGCCCCCACGCCAGTGGGTACGTGATGTCCAGGGTGTAGCTGCGAAATTTGCCGTTGGTGTGCTGCGCAATGTCGCGCAGCTTGGCCATGTCGGCAAAGTTCAGCACCGGTTGGCTCACTTCAAGTCGCAGGGGCGGGTTGACCTGGTTGATGTCGAGCAAATTGGGCTTGGGGCCGACAAACGACACCAGACTCATGACGATGGCTTCACGAATCGGGTCAATCGGCGGGTTGGTGACCTGGGCGAACAATTGTTTGAAATAGTTGTAGAGCGGCTTGTTTTTGTCGCTCAAAACGGCCAACGGGCTGTCGTTGCCCATGGAACCAATCGCTTCTTCGCCATTGGCAGCCATCGGGGCGATCAAAAATTTCAGGTCTTCCTGGGTGAAGCCAAAAGCCTGCTGGCGGTCCAGCAGCGTGCTGGTGGATTCGGAGGCGCTGGCGGGCTCTCCACCGCCTTGCACGTCGTCCAGGCGGATGCGCAGGTTCTCAATCCACTGCTTGTAGGGCTTGGCGTTGGCCAGGCTGGCTTTGAGCTCATCGTCGTTGACCATGCGGCCTTGCTCCAGGTCGATCATGAACATCTTGCCGGGCTCGAGCCGCCATTTGCGCACGATCTTGCTCTCGGGAAACGGCAGCACACCGGATTCAGAGGCCATCACCACCAGGTCGTCGTCGGTGATGCAATAGCGCGCCGGGCGCAAACCGTTGCGGTCCAGCGTGGCCCCAATCTGGCGGCCATCGGTGAACACGATGCTGGCCGGGCCGTCCCAGGGCTCCAACATCGAGGCGTGGTATTCATAAAAGGCGCGACGGCGCTCGTCCATGCCGGTGTTTTGCTCCCACGGCTCCGGAATCATCATCATCACCGCTTGGCTGATGGGGTAACCAGCCATGGTGAGCAACTCCAGGCAGTTGTCAAAGGTGGCGGTGTCGGACTGGGTCGGGAAGCTGATGGGGTAGAGCTTTTGCAGGTCTGCGCCCAGCACCGGCGAGCTCATCACGCCCTCGCGCGCCTTCATCCAGTTGTAGTTGCCCTTGACGGTGTTGATCTCGCCGTTGTGCGCCACATAGCGGTACGGGTGCGCCAGCGGCCACTCGGGAAAGGTGTTGGTAGAAAAGCGCTGGTGCACCAAGCCCAACGCTGAGACACAGCGTGGGTCTTTCAAATCAAGGTAGTAAGTGCCCACCTGGTCGGCCAGCAACAAGCCTTTGTAAATGACCGTGCGGCTGCTCATGCTGGGCACGTAATACTCTTTGCTGTGCTTGAGTTTCAGGGCCTGGATGTGCGCGCTGGCGGTCTTGCGGATCACGTACAGCTTGCGCTCCAGTGCGTCTTGCACGATCACGTCGTTGCCGCGGCCAATGAAAAGCTGGCGCAATATGGGTTCTTTTTTGCGCACGTTGGGCGACATCGGCATGTCTCGGTCTACTGGCACGTCGCGCCAGCCCAGCAACACCTGGCCCTCCATCTTGACAGCGCGCTCCAGCTCTTGCTCGCAAGCCTGACGGCTGGCGTTTTCTTTGGGCAAGAAAATCATGCCCACACCGTATTCGCCAAGCGGCGGCAGTGTGATGCCTTGCGCGGCCATTTCTTCGCGGTACAGCGCATCAGGCAGCTGAATCAAAATGCCCGCGCCGTCGCCCATCAGCTTGTCTGCGCCGACCGCACCCCGATGGTCCAGGTTTTCAAGGATCTTGAGCGCGTTTTTGACAATGTCGTGCGACTTTTGCCCCTTGATGTGCGCCACGAACCCCACACCGCACGCATCGTGTTCCTGGGTGGATGAATACAAACCGTGTTCCTGGAGGTGTGTCACCTCTGCAGCCGTCGTCATGGGCACGCTCCTAAAAAAATATCAGATACCCCAACTTTACCGCATTGCAGCATTCATGCCTAACAAAATAATGGGGGTCAGATTCCAATTAATTTCAAATTTTAGAGATTTAAAAATAATTGGGGACACATTAAAATCAATAGCAATTAATTCATGTTAAATAAGGGCCTAAGCCCTATTTATGCCAGTTATTTATTAACAGAAAACGGCCTGCCCGACGCTGCTTTGGCAACCCGCCGCTGGGTTCTTTTTTGCAAATCTGCGACAAAACCGGGCTCACCCAAGGCCCAGCCACGCAGGGTGGCATCGGTCAGCGCAGCCTGCTGCACCGAATTGATGCCTGCTTGCACCAACTCTGCATAAGCCACCTCACGGGCAAACGGGGTGTTGCCCAGCTCCCAATACAAGGCGTGCGGCGTGATGATGCGGTCGCAGCGCACACCCAGATAGTGCAGATGACTCGACCAA
>JBGSRY010000191.1:0-10156 GCA_041737325.1 Rhodoferax sp.
AGGTGTGGTCTTCTACCGCGTATTCCTTGAAGCTGCCGTCGGGCATGCGTTTTTTGCGGTTGTAGGTCCAGCTGAAGGCAGGTTCGATGCCGTTGCTGGCGTTGTCGGCAAAGGCCAGGCTGATGGTGCCGGTGGGGGCAATGGACAGCAGGTGGGAGTTGCGCAGGCCCTGTTGGCGAATCTTGGTACGCAGCTTCGGCGGCAGGCGCGAGGCAAAGTTCTGTCCGCTGAAATACAGGTCAGCGTTGAACAGCGCAAACGCACCCCGTTCCTTGGCCAGATCACTGGACGCGTCATAGGAGGTGTCGCGCAGCAGCTCAGAGATTTGCCGTGCCATGTCACGGGCGGGCTGGGTGTCGTAGCGCAGGCCAAGCATGATCAGGGCATCGCCCAAGCCGGTGTAACCGAGGCCGACACGGCGCTTGGAGGCGGCTTCTGCGCGTTGTTGTGGCAACGGCCAGACGGTGGCATCGAGCACGTTGTCCAGCATGCGGATGGCCACTTTGGCAACGTCAGCAAAGGCTTTGCGGTCAAAGCTGGCGGCATCTGTGAACGGGTCTTTGATGAAGCGGGTCAGGTCGATGGAGCCCAGGCAGCAGCAGCCGTAGGGCGGCAGGGGCTGTTCGGCGCATGGGTTGGTGCTGGCAATGGTTTCACAGTACGACAGGTTGTTGTCGCGGTTCATCTGATCCAGAAACAACACGCCGGGTTCGGCATGGTCGTAGGTGGAGCGCATGATCTGATCCCACAGGGTCCGGGCCTTGAGCTTGCGGTAAACCCAGACACCACGGTCTGCATCGTGGTATGCGCCGGACTCTTTTTGTGCCGCACCCGGTTCGGCTTTGTGGATCAGGCAAAAGTCGGTGTCGGACTGGACTGCGGTCATGAACTCGTCTGAAACGCCGACCGAGATGTTGAAGTTTTTCAGGTCACCCTTGTCTTTGGCGTGGATGAATTCTTCGATGTCGGGGTGGTCACAGCGCAGCACGCCCATTTGTGCGCCACGGCGCGCGCCGGCAGATTCAACGGTTTCGCACGAGCGGTCAAACACGCGCATGTAGCTGACCGGGCCACTGGCCGAACTTTGGGTGCTGCCAACCCAGCCGCCGCGCGGGCGAATGCGTGAAAAGTCGTAGCCCACGCCACCACCCCGGCGCATGGTCTCGGCAGCTTCGGTCAGTGCGGTGTAAATGCCGGGGTGACCGTCTTCGATGTGGGCAATGGAGTCGCCCACGGGTTGCACAAAACAGTTGATGAGGGTGGCAGCCAGGTCGGTACCCGCAGCCGACTGGATCCGTCCAGCGGGTAAAAAACCGGCTTTCAGTGCGGCCAAAAATTTGGCTTCCCACTGGGCTTGCTGTTCCGGGGCCTCCACTTTGGCCAGGGCGCTGGCGACGCGTTGGTTCACGTCTGCAATGGTTTTTTCGGTGCCTTTGCTGTACTTTTCAATCAGCACTTCTTCGCTGATGGGCTGGGGGGCAAGCGCTGCGGAGGTGGCTAGAAGGGTTTGCTGTGACATATGGGCTTTCTAAAAAATCGAGTTGCGATGCTAGGTCGCAGAACTGCTATTTTCATTGATTTGGCACAAAAACAGCCAGCAAAATAAATAAATAAACGCTAGATGTAGTGTTGTTTGTGGTGTATATCCACTAGCCGTAGTGTTTTTACCCCATTGACAAGCTGCTTGGGAATGGCTAGTAAGGTGTCAGCGCCGCATGCCAAAAGATCTGGCGCTTGATTTGACGGCGTTGCCTTTTCGTTATAACTATAAAAAAAATAGCGCCTAGCCCTTTATTTATAAGGGCTAGACGCATTTTTTTATTGAAGTGAGGAGAATGCTTACAGGTTATCGGTAAAACTGCGCATCTTGTCACTGCGGCTGGGGTGCTTGAGTTTGCGCAGCGCCTTGGCTTCGATCTGGCGGATGCGCTCGCGCGTCACGTCAAACTGTTTGCCCACTTCTTCCAACGTGTGGTCGTTGGTCATCTCAATGCCAAAACGCATGCGCAGCACCTTGGCTTCGCGCGGGGTCAGGCTGTCAAGGATGTCTTTGACCACATCGCGCAGACCGGCTTGCATGGCGGCTTCCATCGGGGCGGTGTTGGCACCGTCTTCGATGAAGTCACCCAGGTGGCTGTCGTCGTCATCGCCAATCGGGGTTTCCATCGAGATGGGTTCCTTGGCAATTTTCATGATCTTGCGGATCTTGTCCTCAGGGATTTCCATGCGCTCAGCCAGCACCGAGGCATCAGGCTCATAACCAAATTCTTGCAAGTGCTGGCGGCTGATGCGGTTCATCTTGTTGATGGTTTCGATCATGTGCACCGGAATGCGGATGGTGCGGGCCTGGTCGGCAATGCTGCGGGTGATGGCTTGGCGAATCCACCAGGTGGCGTAGGTACTGAATTTGTAGCCGCGGCGGTATTCAAACTTGTCCACGGCTTTCATCAAACCGATGTTGCCCTCTTGAATCAAATCGAGGAACTGCAGGCCACGGTTGGTGTATTTTTTGGCAATGGAGATCACCAGGCGCAAGTTGGCCTCGATCATTTCCTTTTTGGCAGCGCGTGAGGCGTATTCGCCTTCATTCATGCGCTTGTTGATGTCCTTGAGCTGATCCAGGGGCACCACCACCTTGGCTTGCAGGTCGATCAGGCGCTGTTGCAGCTCCTGCACCGGCGGGATGTGGCGGCCCATGGTGGCGCTCCAGGGTTTACCGGCAGCGGCTTGTTTTTCAATCCATTTCAGGTCCAGCAAATGGCTGGGCACCTTGTTGTGGTGTTTGTCGCGGCCACTGAATTCGGCAATGAACTGGGCTTGTGGGTAGCCGCATTTGTCGACGATGATGCGGCGCAGTTCGCGCTCTTTCTTGCGCACTTCATCGACCTGGTGGCGCACCATGTCGCACAGTTTTTCGATCGTTTTGGCGGTGAAACGGATCGACATCAGCTCGTCGGACAACAAACGCTGGGTTTTGATGTAGGTGGGCGTACCGTAACCTTCGCGGTCATAAATCTTGTGGATTTTTTCGAAGTATTCACGCATCCGGTCGAAGCGGCTCATGGCTTCTTTTTTGAGCTCTTCGAGTTTTTTGGTCAAGGCTTTGGAGCCACCCCTTGCCGTCGTCGTCGTCTTCCGCATCAAATTCGTCAAAGTCTTCTTCGGCCACGTAGTCGTCGGCCTCATTGGGGTTGGTGAAGCCGTCCACGATGGTGGTAATGACCACTTTGTCACTGCGAATGTCTTCACCCAGTTGCAGCACTTCGGCAATCGTGGCGGGGGAGGCCGAAATGGCTTCCATCATGGCCATCAGGCCGCCTTCGATGCGCTTGGCAATTTCGATTTCGCCTTCGCGGGTGAGCAGCTCGACCGTGCCCATTTCGCGCATGTACATGCGTACCGGGTCGGTGGTGCGGCCAAATTCGCTGTCTACCGTGGACAATGCCGCTTCGGCTTCTTCTTCGGCTTCTTCTTCAGTGGCGGCGGTCGGGCCATTCTGGTTGAGCAGCAGGGTCTCGGCATCTGGCGTGTGCTCGTAAACCGCGACACCCATGTCGTTGAGCATGGAGATCACCACTTCCAGCGTTTCGGCATCAACCAGTTTGTCGGGCAGGTGATCGGAAATTTCGCCGTGGGTCAGGTAGCCACGGGTTTTGCCGAGTTTGATCAGGGCTTTGAGGCGCAGGCGGCGCTTGGCCAGGTCTTCTTCAGACAACACGGTCTCGTCCAGACCAAACTCTTTCATCAAGGCCCGTTCCTTGGCCTTGCTGATTTTCATGCGCAGGGGTTTGACTTTTTCTGCCGTGGCCTCGACCACCTCAGGTTCACCGACCAGATCGTCTTCAATGTCAGACATATCCAGGTCATCGACCTCTGCCTTTTTGCCGGCTTTGGCCTTGGGGCCACGCTTGGCACCTGTGGCGGGTTTGTCTGCACTTTTGGCCGCCTTGGTTGTTTTTTTCTTTTCTGCAACAGCTGCAGTGGCAATCACTTTTTTCTTGTCTTCGGCGGAGGCTTTGGCTTTGGTCACTGGTTTGACTTTCGTTTCAAGGGATGGACTGGCAGATTTTTTCTTGCTGCTGGCAGATGCGGTGGGCGTGACAACTTTCTTCGGCTTGGTAGCGGGCATGGACATACCTCAAAAACAGTGACAAAAAAATGAACTTGACGCTTTGCATGCCAGCGCGTGGCAGGATGAGGCACGGGGCCTGGTCTGACAAGGGGGATGGGCGAACATTTGGAGTGCAGTCCTTGCGGTAAGTTGGCCAGATGAGAGATACCATCTTTTGGCCGGGCCCGGAGGTGCTGCTGTCGCTCTTGTCAAGATTGCGAAAACGCGGATTATACCTATTTGACCGCGCTGTCTGGCGTTTGGCCAGGGTTGGTGGCGGTTGTCAGGACCTTGCGCCGGTCGAACAATTCGCGGTAACGCTTGAGCGCGCTGGGGTCGGTTTTGGCCGCAACAATGGCCAGGTCTTCCTCAATTTTCAGCTGTTCGATGAGCATGCGGTTGATCAGGTGACGCAGTTCAATTTGTGCTTCGGCCGCGTCGTTGTCGGCCCCCAGTTCATAGCCCGACATCAGTTCGAGTGCGTAGTCTTCGATGTCCTCGCCTTTGAGACCTTCGCGCAGGGCCACCCAGGGTTGCGCGCCGTGCTCATGCAGTTGCCGCTCCAGCCATGAAAACAGCGCGCCGTGGGGTGCAGGCAAATTGCACAGCAGGCTGTGGTCTTCGGCTGAGAGCGATTCCAGCGTGGCCATGTTGTCCAGCAGCAGGCGTGCGGCGTGGTCGGTGCGGCTGGCGGGCAAGCGGTTGCCGCGCAGCGCGGGTTGAGTTTTCTTTTCTTTAAACGATTTTCGCTTGTAGCCCTTATATTCGTTCGGCATATCACTATTATTTTTATAGTATTCGGTGCGCTTTGCCGTGGCTTGGTTTTGATCTGGATACCAAACGCCCATGAGTTCCCGGTTGGACAACTGCACCAGGTCAGCAATTTCTGTCAGCAGCTGCTGCTTCAGGGCACCATCGGGCATCAGCTCCAGCAACGGTTTGGCGTTGCTGGCCAGGTGGGCACGCCCCTCGGCGCTGTGCAGGTCGCAGCCCTGTCGGGCGGCATCGATCAGAAAGCGGCTCAGTGGCACGGCTTCGCTGACATAGCGTGCAAAAGCCTCTTTGCCGTGTGCACGGATGAAGCTGTCGGGGTCGTGCTCGGGCGGCAAAAACAAAAACTTGACACTGCGTGTGTCGGTGGCCAGGGGCAGTGCCGCATCGAGTGCCTTTCTGGCGGCGCGCCGGCCCGCCGCATCGCCATCAAAACTGAACACCACCGCATCGGTGAAGCGAAACAGCTTGTGCACGTGCTCGGCCGTGCAGGCGGTGCCCAGCGTGGCTACTGCATTGGGAAACCCCAGCTGCGCCAGTGCCACCACATCCATGTAGCCTTCCGTGACGAGGGCAAACCCAAGTTCGCGCAGTGCGGTGCGGGCTTCAAACAAACCGTAGAGCTCGCGTCCTTTGCTGAACACCGGGGTTTCCGGGGAATTTAAGTATTTGGGTTTGTCGTCACCCAATACCCGTCCGCCAAAACCGATGAACTCGCCTTTGATGTTGCGGATTGGAAACATGACCCGGTCACGGAAGCGGTCGTAGCGTTTGGCTTCTTGGCCGTCTTCTTCGTTCAGGATCACCAAGCCGCTTTCCACCAACAGGGGGTCGTCGTAATTGGGGAACACCCCAGCCAGGCTGCGCCAGCCTTCTGGCGCGTAACCCAACCCAAACTGTTTGGCGACTTGTCCCGAGACGCCGCGTCCTTTGAAGTAAGCCACGGCGCGCTCAGACCCTTTGAGTTGTTTCTGATAAGCCTTGCAGGCTTTTGCCAGCACGTCATTCAGGGTGGATTGCTTTTCGCGCTGCTGCGCGGCGCGCACCCGGTCTTGGGGGCTGGCATCGTCTTCGGGCACTTTCATGCCAAACTGCTGCGCCAGGTCTTGAACGGCCTCGACAAAGCTCATGCCTGCGTGTTCCATCAAAAAGCTGATGGCGTTACCGGTTTTACCGCAACCAAAGCAGTGGTAAAACTGTTTGGTTGGGCTGACCGAGAAGGAGGGCGACTTTTCGCTGTGAAACGGGCATAAGCCCATGAAATTGGCCCCGCCTTTTTTCAGGGGGACGTAGCGGCCGACAATTTCTACGACATCGGCGCGGGCAAGCAGTTCCTGAACAAAGGTCTGGGGGATGGACATGACTCGAGTGTAGAAAGCCAGTCCCGGCATCTGCACCGGCGCTGCTGCAACTTCAGCGTGGTGTCAGACGAATAGCGCCATCCAGGCGAATCACTTCGCCGTTGAGCATGTCGTTCTCGAAAATATGCAGCGCCAGTTTGGCGTAGTCCTGGGGGGTGCCCAGGCGTGAGGGGAAAGGCACGTTGGCGGCCAGAGCGTCTTGCACTTCCTTGGGAAAACTGAACAACATGGGGGTGCCAAAAATACCCGGTGCGATGGTCATGTTACGGATGCCGTTGCGTGCCAGGTCACGAGCAATGGGCAGCGTCATGCCCACAATGCCGCCTTTTGATGCGCTGTAGGCGGCTTGGCCGATTTGTCCGTCATACGCGGCCACCGAGGCGGTGGAAATCAGCACGCCGCGCTCACCGGTGCTTTCTGCTTCGTTTTTGCTCATGGCATCGGCGCACAGGCGGATCATGTTGAAGCTGCCAACCAGGTTGACGGTGATGCATTTGGTAAAAATCGCCAGTGCGTGTGGGCCGGATTTGCCAACGGTTTTTTCAGCCGGCGCAATGCCGGCGCAGTTGACCAGCCCCATCAGTTTGCCCAGGCTGCATGCCTGGCTAACCACGGCCAGGCCATCGGCCTCGTTGCTGACATCACATTTGACAAAAGCGCCACCGATAGCGTTGGCAACGGCGGTGCCTTTGTCGGCCTGCATGTCCGCAATCACCACCTTGCCGCCTTTGCTGCTGAGCATGCGGGCGGTACCTTCACCCAAGCCCGATGCGCCACCTGTAACGATAAAAACCTTGCCTGCGATGTCCATCTGAGTCTCCTGAAATGATTGACGTTAACGTAAACGTCAATTATGGCGTATGAATAAAAATGGCTATTTGTTGCTGGGACATCGGGGTAGCTGGTGGATTGCGGCTATACTCTCGGCTTCTCGAATACCCTTAGGCGCGTAGCTCAGCTGGTTAGAGCACCACCTTGACATGGTGGGGGTCGTTGGTTCGAGTCCAATCGCGCCTACCAAGGTTTTCTGAATGATGCCAGATTCAGATTTCAAAAACCTCGGATTTCCTTATTTCCTTATTTCTTTTTTCGATCGGTCCGTCAACGCCGTGTGGCGCAGATCGTGCCGCTTGCGGCCTGTATGGCAAGCGGTTTGCATGGAGTGGCCTGGCCTGCTTGCATCTCTACAATGTGTTGCCACGCAACATGACCCGGCAGTGCCACATCAGGCTCGACACGAGCTTCAGAATTTCATATGAAAAACACCACTACTGCGCCAGCAGAACCACCGCAACGCATCATCAAAAAGTATCCTAACCGGCGCTTGTATGACACGGCCAGTTCGGCCTACATCACGCTGTCTGAGGTCAAACAGTTGGTGATGACCCGTGAGGCGTTTGAGGTGCGTGATGCCAAAACAGGTGAAGACATCACGCGCAGCATTTTGTTGCAGATCATTCTGGAAGAAGAGGCCAATGGCTCGCCCATGTTCACCGCGCCAGTGCTGGAGAGTTTGATTCGGTTTTATGGACACGCCATGCAAGGTTTTTTGGGTGGTTACCTGGAAAAAAACATCCAGTCTTTGATTGATGTTCAGTCGCGGTTTGCAGAGCAGTCCAAGGGGCTTAGCCCTGAAATGTGGTCGCAATATGTGGCCATGCAACCGCCGGTGCTGCAAGCCATGATGGGGGGCAGCATGGAGCAATCCAAAGCCATGTTGACGCAGCTGCAGGAGCAGATGCAAAAGCAGGCTGGACACATGCTGGGCGCATTTGGTATCAAGCGTGGTTCCTGAAAACATTTATTCAAGCAACGTATGCATAACGCACTTTCCATGAACGCATCTGGTTCATCCACACCCAAGGTCGGGTTTGTCAGTTTGGGTTGTGCCAAAGCACTGACCGATTCGGAATTGATCCTGACACAGCTCAATGCTGAGGGCTATCAAACGGTGAAGACGTTTGCCGGTGCCGACTTGGTGATTGTCAACACCTGCGGTTTCATTGACGATGCCGTAAAGGAAAGCCTGGACACCATTGGCGAAGCCTTGGCTGAAAATGGCAAAGTGATCGTGACCGGCTGCCTGGGTGCCAAGGCGGGTGAGGGTGGGGACAACCTGGTGCGGCAAATGCACCCCCGTGTGCTGGCGGTCACGGGGCCACAAGCCACACAAGAAGTGATGGATGCGGTGCATGCCAATTTGCCCAAGCCGCATGATCCTTTTGTGGATCTGGTGCCTAACGTCGTTGGCGCCGCAGGCGTCAAATTGACCCCCAAGCATTACGCCTACATCAAGATCAGCGAAGGATGCAACCACCGCTGCACGTTTTGCATCATCCCGTCAATGCGCGGGGATTTGGTGTCGCGCCCGATTGGGGATGTGCTCAAAGAAGCGCAGGCTCTGTTTGAAGGGGGTGTCAAAGAATTGTTGGTGATCAGCCAGGACACGTCAGCCTATGGGGTCGACGTGAAATACCGTACCGGTTTCTGGAATGGCAAGCCCATCAAGACCCGCTTGTTTGAATTGGCCCAGGCGCTGGGTGAGATGGCGCAGAGTTATGGTGCCTGGGTGCGGCTGCACTACGTGTACCCCTACCCGAGCGTGGACGACGTTTTGCCGCTGATGGCCGATGGTCTGATCTTGCCGTATCTGGATGTGCCGTTTCAGCACAGCCATCCAGAGGTACTCAAGCGCATGAAGCGCCCGGCCAGTGGCGAAAAAAATATCGAACGTATCTTGCGCTGGCGCGAGGCCTGTCCGGACATCGTGGTGCGCAGCACTTTCATTGCCGGATTTCCTGGCGAGACCGAAGCGGAGTTTGAGCACTTGCTCGACTTTGTGCGTGAGGCACAAATTGACCGTGCCGGTTGCTTTGCCTACAGCCCGGTCGGTGGTGCGGCGGCCAATGATCTTGACGGCATGTTGCCAGAGTCGGTGCGCGAAGCGCGCAGGTCTCGCTTCATGGCGGTGGCTGAACAGGTTTCTGCTGCCAAGTTGCAGCAGCGCGTGGGTGCAACGATGCAGATTCTGGTCGATTCAGCCCCTGGGCTTGGCAAAAAAGGTGGCTTGGGACGGTCGTATGCAGATGCGCCCGAAATTGATGGTGTGGTGCAGTTGTTGCCGCCAGAAAAAATCAGC
The DNA here is from genome assembly GCA_041737325.1 of Rhodoferax sp. Lineage (GTDB taxonomy): Bacteria > Pseudomonadota > Gammaproteobacteria > Burkholderiales > Burkholderiaceae_C > Rhodoferax. Next base: position 9,383 of record JBGSRY010000191.1, read on the forward strand.
AAAACCTTGCGTGTGGGTGAGTTCACCAAAGCCCGCATTGTCGCGGCGCATGGCCACGATCTGGTGGCGCAGCCATTTTGAGATGCGCCCATTGAAAGAGTCTGAAGGTCTCAAATGAACCATCACAGGGCAATAAAAAAGCCGCTGCAGATGCAGCGGCTTTTAATTCAAAAACATCCAGTATCAAAAGTAAAAATGAACTGGAATTCATTTATATTGGTGCCCAGGAAGGGACTCGAACCCCCACGAAGTTACTCGCTAGTACCTGAAACTAGTGCGTCTACCAATTCCGCCACCTGGGCATTTCAGGAAAGAAAGGCATTGTATCAAAAATATTAAGCAAACCAGCGCGTTGCTGGAAGAAATCGAAGGAATTGTTCAAGGCCATCGAGATGGTCACGGCTTTGTCATACGTGACGACGGCGCTGCAGATATTTATTTGCCGCCTAACGAAATGCGGGCGGTATTGCACAAGGATCGGGTCAAGGTGCGTGTGGTGCGCAGTGATCGCAAAGGACGACCCGAAGGGCATGTGGTCGAGATCATGGAACGCAGCAGTCAGAACATCATTGGTCGCCTGTTGTGTGAGAGCGGTATCTGGATTGTGGCTCCTGAGGACAAGCGCTACGGTCAGGACGTGATGATTCCGAAAGCAGCTACCGGGTTGGCCAAGTCGGGCCAGGTGGTGGTGGTTGAACTGACCGAACCGCCGGCGCTGTTTGGTCAACCCGTGGGGCGTATCAAGGAGGTGCTGGGTGAGGTGGATGACCCCGG
>JBGSRY010000211.1:0-5358 GCA_041737325.1 Rhodoferax sp.
GGGATGCGGCCCAGTTTGGAGCAAATGGCAGCCAGTTCGGCACTGCCCAAATACACGTTGCTGTTCTTACCCAGGCGGTTGGGGAAATTGCGCGTCGAGGTGGAGAACACCACCGCACCTTCCTTGACCTGTGCCTGGTTGCCCATGCACAAGCTGCAGCCCGGCATTTCGATGCGCGCACCGGCAGAGCCGAGCACGTTGTAATGACCTTCTGCACTGAGCTGCTTCGCATCCATCTTGGTTGGGGGAGCAACCCACAGCTTGACCGGAATATCGCGCTTGTTCTCCAACAGTTTGGAAGCAGCGCGAAAGTGACCAATATTGGTCATGCAGGAGCCAATGAAGACTTCTTCGATCTTGGTACCCGCCACATCCGAGAGTGTTTTGACATCATCCGGGTCGTTCGGGCAAGCCACGATCGGTTCGTGAATATCGGCCAGATCAATCTCGATCACACTGGCGTACTGTGCATCGGCATCGGCCTTCAACAGCTTAGGATCAGCCAGCCAGGCTTGCATGGCCTTGATGCGGCGGTTGATGGTGCGCACATCCTGGTAGCCATTGGCAATCATCCACTGCAGCATGACGATGTTGCTGTTCAGGTACTCAATGATCGGCTCTTTGTTCAGGTGCACAGTACAACCCGCCGCGCTGCGCTCGGCCGATGCATCACTGAGTTCAAACGCTTGCTCTACCTTCAGGTCGGGCAGGCCTTCAATTTCCACGATGCGACCAGAAAACACGTTTTTCTTGCCTTGTTTGGCCACCGTCAACTCACCCGACTTGATCGCATAAAGCGGGATGGCATTGACCAGGTCACGCAGGGTGATGCCCGGTTGCATCTTGCCTTTGAAGCGCACCAGCACGCTCTCGGGCATGTCCAGCGGCATCACGCCCGTGGCAGCACCAAACGCCACCAAACCCGAACCAGCGGGGAAGCTGATACCGATCGGGAACCGGGTATGGCTGTCGCCACCAGTACCAACGGTGTCAGGCAACAACATGCGGTTGAGCCAGCTGTGGATGATGCCGTCACCTGGGCGCAGTGGAATGCCGCCGCGGTTGCTCATGAACTCTGGCAACTCATGGTGCATCTTCACGTCAATCGGCTTGGGGTAAGCCGCGGTGTGGCAGAAGGACTGCATCACCAAATCGGCACTGAAGCCCAGGCAAGCCAGGTCTTTCAATTCGTCACGGGTCATCGGACCGGTGGTGTCTTGCGAGCCCACGCTGGTCATTTTGGGTTCGCAGTAAGTGCCGGGCAACACGCCCTGACCTTCTGGCAAACCGCAGGCGCGACCGACAATTTTTTGTGCCAGGGTAAAGCCCTTGCCCGTGGCTTTGGGGTTTTGCGGTAAACGGAACAAGGTCGAAACTGGCAGCCCCAGCGCTTCGCGCGCCTTGGCGGTTAGCCCACGACCAATGATCAAGGGAATGCGGCCACCGGCGCGCACCTCGTCAAACAGCACATCGCTCTTGAGCTTGAACTCGGCAATCACCTTGCCGTCTTTCAGAGCCTTGCCCTCATAAGGACGCAATTCAATGGTGTCGCCCATGCCCATTTGACTCACATCCAATTCAATCGGCAGCGCACCCGCATCTTCCATGGTGTTGTAAAAAATTGGCGCAATTTTGGAGCCCAGACAAACCCCGCCAAACCGCTTGTTTGGCACAAAAGGAATGTCTTCACCGGTGAACCACAGCACACTGTTGGTGGCCGACTTGCGGCTCGAACCGGTACCCACCACGTCGCCCACATAGGCCACCAGATTGCCACGCGCACGCAGGTCTTCAATAAACTTGACCGGGCCGCGTTTACCGTCTTCTTCAGGCGTGATGCCGTCACGCGTGTTTTTCAGCATGGCCATGGCATGCAACGGAATGTCCGGACGGCTCCAGGCATCAGGTGCGGGTGACAAATCGTCGGTATTGGTTTCGCCAGTGACTTTGAACACGGTCAGGGTGATGCTCTTGGGCACTTCAGGGCGGCTGGTGAACCACTCGGCATCCGCCCAGCTTTGCAGAACGGCTTTGGCTTGTGCATTGCCCTTGTCCGCTTTTTCCTTGACATCATGAAACTGATCAAACATCAGCAGCGTTTTCTTCAACGCTGCGGCGGCCACACCCGACACAGCAGCATCGTCAAGCAGGTCAATCAGCGGTGTCAGGTTGTAGCCCCCCAACATGGTGACGAGCAATTCAGTGGCCTTTTCGCGGCTGATTAGGGTGCATTTTTCTGTACCGTGCGCCACCGCAGCCAAATAACTGGCCTTCACTTTTGCAGCATCGTCCACACCCGCCGGCACACGATGCGTGATCAAGTCCAGAAGGAAGGTTTCTTCACCTTTAGGTGGGTTTTTCAGCAACTCAATCAGCGCTGCGGCTTGCTGTGCCGTGAGCGGCAAAGCCGGGATGCCAAGGGCAGCGCGCTCGGCGACGTGGGTACGGTAGGCTTGTAACATATTGACTCCTTTTAAATATAAAAAATAGCGATCAAATCAAAACCAAAACGGGTGTTCATTGGGTCGGGGTATCAGACAGCGCCACGGTGGGCAGCACGAGTGGCTGAGCGACAACCAACACAGGCGCGTCAAGCAAACTGGGCGGGGGTGTTTTTTCCATCGCTGCGGCCACCACAGCCTGTGCCGACGTAACGCAGGCATCGGCCAAACGCGCACCCAGTTTTTGACTCATCAGCATCGACTTGTTGGACAGTTGCAACCAAACTGCACCGGCTTTGGCATCCTCCAGGCGAATCGCACCGGTGCTGGTGACCACGGGAGCCATGCGGAAGTGAAATTTTTTACCCGACACATCAAAATAGCCAGGAACTTTGGGATCAGCCACAACCGCAACCCATTGTCCCAATTCACACTGAACCGGGCCCACCTCCACCCGCTGCGCAATCAACAATTGTTCAGCCGTCAACGCAGCCTCGGACACCGGTGCGTCAGGCACTTTTTGCAGCTTCTTGGAACTCAACGCGACTTGTTGCTTACCCTTGGATTTGTTGTGGGAGGTTGCACCAACCTGCGTCTGCGCCATCACCACCGGAACAGTCAAGGCACACGCACCCAACACCAGCCCATGCACCGTCTGCAACACCCTGACGGCTGCTGATTGAATGATCTTCATAGGAGTCCTTTCAAGGTGCGTGTTTCAGGTAGAAATAAAAAATTGCTGTGCCGGATCCTGCCGGTGCAACTTGGCTGTTTGATGCGCGCGCACCAAAGTTTGCCAAAAATAACGGTAACTTGCACGATCATGCAACTGGCCATCGACCGATACCGGAGCCCAGTCTGCCGCAAACGCAGCACAGACAATCCGGCTGGCACGTTCAACCTCAGCCTCGTCAGGGGCAAAAGCTTTCAGGATGGTGCGAATCTGGTCTGGGTGAATGCTCCACATGCGGCCAAACCCCAAGGCTCTGCAGGCTCGCCTGGCCGCCGATTCAAGCACCTGTAGATTCTTGAATTCAGTCACCACACAGTGCGATGCCACTTTGCCAAAAGCATGGCAGGCTGCCGCTATTTCCAGCTTGGCGCGCAGCACCAAAGGATGGTTGAACTGGTCAAATTCGTCGGGCAAGCGGCTGGCTGCAGCCCCCATGGCACTGGACGGAATCAATCCACCATGTGCCGACACAAAATCCATCAAGCCAAAACTTGCCGACTGAACTCTGGGGTGCGACACGATGTCCGCCACACACTGCACCGCAGCCGGGGATTCAATCAAAACATGAATAGGCAGCAGCGATGGCCGCCCACTTGATTGAGCCGCACGGTCAACAGCTTGCACCGCACGCTGCACATCGGCCACCGAATCAACCTTCGGAATCATCACATGGCACAGGGCTTGCGCCGCACCAGCCACGATGATCTCCACATCATCCTGAAAAGCCGGATGCCCCACAGGGTGAACCCGAACTGCGACCCGTGGCACGCTTTTTTTTGCTATATTTTCAATAGCTGATCGCCCTTTATTTAAAAGGGCTAGAACCATAAAAGCATGTTCTTTTTCAGCACCAACGGGCGCGCCGTCTTCGCAATCAAGCGTGACATCAAAGACACAAGCACCAAACTCTTGCGTCAATTCTGCCTGCAAAGCCAGGCTCTTGACCATGCGTGCTTCAACACCGCAGTAGTGGTCACACACCGGCAAGGGTGCAACCATCGCAGTGCCCAGCAGTGCGTCACGCGGATGGGTCACGAACCTGACTCTTACTTCTGCAATTACAGCAGGTGCGCCACACCAGCTTGTTCTTCCTGCAGCTCTTTGAGGGTTTTGTTGATGCACTCCTGACTGAACGCATCAATCGGCAAACCTTCAACCAGCTTGTACTCACCACCCGAACAGGTCACAGGGAAACCGAACATGGTGTCTTTCGGAATACCGTAGTCGCCGTTGGAAGGCACACCCATCGTGACCCACTTGCCGTTGGTACCCAGCGCCCAGTCGTGCATGTGATCGATCGCAGCATTGGCAGCAGAAGCAGCTGACGAGACCCCACGTGCGGCAATGATCGCTGCACCGCGCTTGCCCACGGTGGGCAGGAACGTGTTGGCATTCCAATCTTGATCGTTGATCATGTCCTTGACGCTTGCACCGTTGATGGTGGCAAAGCGGTAGTCCGCGTACATGGAGGGTGAATGGTTGCCCCACACCGCCATCTTTTCAATATCAGCCACCGCTTTACCCGTTTTGGATGCCAGTTGGCTCAAAGCGCGGTTATGGTCCAAGCGCAGCATGGCTGTAAAGTTTTTACGCGGCAGATCGGGCGCACTCTTCATGGCAATGTAGGCGTTGGTGTTGGCGGGGTTACCAACCACCAGCACTTTCACATTACGGCTGGCAACCGCGTTCAATGCTTTGCCTTGAGCCGTGAAAATTTCACCATTGACAGCCAACAATTCGGCGCGCTCCATGCCCGGACCACGAGGACGCGAACCGATCAACAACGCGTAATCCACATCCTTGAAGGCGGTCATCGGATCGCTGTGCGCTTCCATACCAACCAGCAACGGGAACGCGCAGTCTTGCAGTTCCATCATCACACCTTGCAAGGCTTGTTGGGCTTTTTCAACTGGCACTTCAAGCAAGCTCAAAACAACAGGCTGATCCTTGCCGAGCATTTCACCCGATGCAATACGAAACAGAATGGCGTAGCCAATTTGACCTGCTGCACCGGTAACCGCTACACGAACGGGCTTTTTGCTCATGGTGATATCTCCAAAAATGTTAAGAAAAAATCAGTGATTGATGGGCAAACAGCGCTAAGCCATCCCCGCCAAGCCGGTCGAGTGTACTCTGGAAAACCCTGATTCGTCAATTTGTCTTATGTCTTATATAAGATATGAT
>JBGSRY010000228.1:0-2810 GCA_041737325.1 Rhodoferax sp.
TGACTTGCTGGTTTGGCAAAAACTTCCCATCAGCGGGCATGCGCAGACACTTTTGTTCTTTGCATTTCTTGCGGCTTTTGCGGTCAAAGTACCCATGTGGCCGGTTCATACTTGGTTGCCAGATGTGCACGTTGAAGCACCCACGGGTGGGTCGGCAGTGTTGGCAGCGATCATGTTGAAACTTGGTGCATATGGCTTCTTGCGGTTTTCGTTGCCTATCACACCCGATGCTTCACACGAATGGGCCGGTTTGATGATCGGACTGTCTCTGGCCGCGGTGATTTATGTTGGGTTGGTCACCATGGTGCAGACCGATATGAAAAAATTGGTGGCTTACTCGTCTATTGCCCACATGGGGTTCGTGACCTTGGGCTTCTTTATTTTCAACGATCTTGGTTTGGCTGGTGGCATCGTGCAGATGATTTCGCATGGCTTTGTGTCTGCCGCCATGTTCTTGGGTATTGGGGTTTTGTACGACCGGATGCACTCGCGTGAAATTGCGAGTTACGGCGGTGTGATCAACACCATGCCTAAATTTGCAGTCTTTGCCATGCTGTTTGCAATGGCTAACTGTGGTCTTCCTGGCACGGCTGGTTTCGTCGGGGAATGGATGGTGATTTTGGGTGCAGTCAAGGTTAATTTTTGGGTTGGAACCGCTGCTGCCAGTGCCTTGATTTTTGGTGCAGCCTATACCCTGTGGATGGTCAAGCGTGTTTACCTTGGCCCAGTCGCCAATGACCATGTCAAGCATTTGAAGGACATCAACGCACGTGAGTTTTTCTTTTTGGCTCTGCTGGCCATTGCCGTGCTTTACCTCGGCTTGTACCCCAAGCCTTTTACCGATGTCATGGATGTTTCTGTAGCCGAGTTGCTGAAACACGTGGCTCAGTCAAAACTGAATTGATCAGTCTGCGTTGATAACACCGAGATAAGAGATTTCCTATGATTGACAAACTCAGTTTGATCGCCGTTTACCCAGAAATGATCTTGTTGATCATGGCGTGTGTGGTTGCCTTGTTTGATTTGGGTGTCAAGAGTCGCACACGCACCGCGACCTATCTGTTGACGATGCTGACGCTGGCGGTGGTGGCCGCCTTGCAGGCTAGTTATGCCAGCAGTGGCCAAACAGTCTATGCATTCAGCGGCATGGTGGTCAATGACGTGATGGGAAACTGGCTCAAGTGTTTTGCAACGCTGGCGGTGATGGTTTCTTTGGTTTACGGACGCCCCTACGCGGCCGACCGCGACATGCTGCGTGGTGGTGAACTTTTTGTCCTGAGCCTGTTTTCCCTGCTGGGCATGTTTGTGATGATCTCTGGCGGCAACTTCCTGGTGATTTATATGGGGGTGGAACTGCTTACTCTCTCCAGTTATGCACTGGTGGCCCTGCGCCGCGATCACACGTTGTCGATTGAGGCGGCGATGAAATATTTTGTCCTGGGGGCCTTGGCCTCAGGCTTTCTCTTGTATGGCATGTCGATGATCTATGGAGCCACAGGGTCGCTTGATTTGCAAGAAGTTTCCAAGGCCATCAGTTCAGGGCAAATCAAACAACAGGTGTTGGTATTCGGTTTGGTTTTTGTGGTAGCCGGGTTGGCTTTCAAGTTTGGTGTGGTTCCCTTTCACATGTGGATTCCAGACGTTTACCAAGGTGCACCAACCGCCATCACGCTCATGATTGGCGGTGCTCCGAAACTGGCCGCTTTTGCGGTGATGGTTCGCTTGTTGGTTGAGGGGATGCCCAAATTGGCGGTAGATTGGCAGCAGATGTTGATGTTGTTGGCAATTGCATCGCTGGCGGTTGGCAACTTGGCTGCCATTGCGCAAACTAATCTCAAGCGCATGTTGGCTTTTTCAACCATTTCTCACATGGGTTTTGTGCTGATTGGCATGATGTCAGGTGTGGTTGATGGCCAAGCCGGTGCGGCGGGTAATGCCTACAGCTCTTCCATGTTTTACGTGGTCACCTATGTGCTGACCACTTTGGCCAGCTTTGGTGTGATTCTGTTGTTAGCCCGTAACGGATTCGAGAGTGAAGAAATTGCTGACTTTGCCGGCTTGAACCAGCGCAGTCCACTGTATGCCGGCATCATGGCCCTTTGTCTTTTTTCGTTGGCAGGCATACCACCCATGGTCGGGTTTTATGCCAAATTGGCTGTGTTACAGGCCCTCATTGCTTCTGGTGGCGCGTTGCACCTTGGCTTGGCCATTTTTGCGGTCATGATGTCGCTGATTGGTGCGTTTTATTACCTGCGTGTGGTCAAAGTCATGTATTTTGATGCGCCGATCACGGCTTCTGCCGTGGTGGCCCCGTTGGAAGTGCGTGCGGTTCTGTCACTCAATGGCGCGTTGCTCCTGTTGCTGGGCTTGTTGCCTGGTGGCTTGATGTTGCTGTGCTCCAATGCCATCAAGCAAATGTTGGCAAGCTAAACCTGCCAGGTTTTGAGTTCTGATCTTCTGCTGGGACGTAGCCAGTTGAATGTTGGTCTTGCCGAAAAAAAAGTAGATGGCTGTGAGCTTTTTCATGGCCATTTTCTCCACGCGTTCCAAGATCAGGTGCGTCTGCCTGACGGTGAATCGGCTACACGTGAATATGTAGTTCATCCCGGGGCTGTCATGATCATTCCCCTGCTTGAAGAACCCCAGGGGATTGTTCAAGTGGTGCTGGAGCGTAAGCGTCCAGCCAACACACCCTTGACGCAGCACTGCCCAGATGGCAGAGCACAGGCTGGCGTTACGGCTTGATCGGCTGCCAGCGGTGCGGCAACAGTACCTCAATCTGACTGTTCCTGTGCGTCGGCAGACGCGTC
>JBGSRY010000281.1:0-3638 GCA_041737325.1 Rhodoferax sp.
AGGGCACGCCCGATGAACTGCGCCAGAACAGCTATATCCGCAAGGAGTGGCTGGAGGTGTAGTGTCTGGTTAAAACAATATAGATGTTCAATTTATTTGAATTTTGCTAACATCTATATCATGCCCAAACGTTCTTTAGCCTTTGAAAATATGCCACCCGTGGTGCTGGCCAAGCTGCGCATCCTGGGCGACAACCTGGCCGTGGCGCGAAAGCGTCGACGCGAATCACGCGCAGTTTGGGCTGCGCGCATAGGCGTTTCAGAACCCACGCTCACGCGCATGGAAAAAGGCGACCCCAGCGTCGCTTTCGGTATTTATGCCACTGCCCTGTGGCTGATGGGGCGTGCTGCGGCCATCGCTGACCTGGCCGCCCCAGAACACGACATGGGCGCGCTTGAAGATGCTGTGCGAGCTGCAAAAATGCGTGCGGTACGCCGCCCACCGTCGCTGCAGGCACGGTTAGGTGATGCGCAATGACTGACACGCTGTACCTGTGGTGGCTAGGGCAGCCTGATCAACCCCGCTGGGTGGGCACACTGGCAACCGTGCGTGCCTTGAAGGGGGTGTCATTGCGCTACGCCCCCGGCTGGTTGGCATCAGGCTTTGCGCTGAGTGAAGACTTGCCGTTGATCGATAGCGAATTTTTACCAATTGAATCCGAAACGGCCGCAGGTGCGGTAGACGATGCACGGCCCGACCGTTGGGGTGAGCGGGTGATCCGCTTTTTGGACAAACCGTCGCGCCTGGCGGTGCTGGATTTTTTGTTTTATGCCGGTGATGAGCGTTTTGGTGCATTGGGGGTGTCGCAGTCAAAGGATTACTACCAGCCGCGCAGCTTCGGTCCACTGCCGCACTTGGCTGACGTCGCAACCATCGCGCAGTTGGTGCGTTGTATCCAAAACAGTGAACCTATCGACCCGCGGCAACGGCGGTTGATTGCACCCGGTGTCACGATGGGTGGTGCGCGCCCCAAAGCGCTGGTAACCATCGACGGACATCCCTGGGTGCTCAAGTTCAACGAACCGGGTGAAGCTGTGGACCAGTCCCTGGTAGAGCACGCCACCATGACATTGGCAGCCAAGGCTGGCATTCGGGTTGCAGAAACCCGCGCCATTGCCTTGGCCAGCGGTCACGCGCTGGCTGTGAAACGTTTCGACCGAGAGCCAGGGCTGCGCAGGCATGCCTTGTCGGCCAAAGTGGTGCTTAAAGCAGCTGGCGAAGTCATGGGCTATCCTGAGTTGGCGCAAATTTTGCGTCGCCGTGGCGCGTCTGCTCAGGGCTTGAACCAGCAACACATGTGTGAATTGTTTCGTCGCATGGTGTTCAACATCCTGATCGACAACACCGATGACCATGAAAAAAATCATGTTCTGCTGCTCAACGACCGGGGTGAGTACGAGCTGTCCCCGGCATTTGACATGCTGCCGTCTGGCCAGGCACTGGGTTACCAACAGATGCGTGTGGGGACGCAGCAAGCAGACTCTAGCCTGGCCAATGCATTGTCAGAGAGCCTTCTCTTTGGCCTGCAGCCGGCTCAAGCCATGGCGCAGGTGCAGGCCGTGGCAGCGGTGGTTGGCGGGTGGCAAGCGCACTTTGCCAGCGTCGGGGTCACGTCGACAGACATCCTTGCCTTAAACCATCAGATTGATCGACCCTTTTTGTTGACACAACGCCAAAACTTGGCTTGAACTGCGGTGGCGATCCTGCCAAACAGCAGGGTAAAGCCCAAGTAAGTGCATCAAACCGGGCTGGTATAGTCAGGCAACGATGTCGGGAGAGACTTGCTGCGATCCAGTCGCAGCCAGCACCGAAGAAGCAACCGCCCCGGAAACTCTCAGGTCAAAGGACCGGCAGTCGTGCAGCAAATACTCTGAAGAGTGGCCAAATTTTGTCAATTGGCCCACCGCAGGAGCAAGCGACCAGGCACAGCCAGCGTCGTGAATCTCTCAGGTCCAAAACAGAGGGGGTGTCCGCATTGAATGGTCAATGCGGTCTTCACCCACGACTTTTTTGGACTCTCTCAATGAAAAAAATTGCTGTTATTGGCGGCGGGATCACGGGCGTGACCACGGCCTACGCACTGGCCAAACGGGGCTTTAAGGTCACCCTGCTGGAAAAACACCGTTACGCCGCCATGGAAACTTCTTTTGCCAATGGTGGCCAGTTCTCAGCCTCCAACGCCGAAGTCTGGAACGAATGGAGCACCGTGCTCAAGGGCTTGAAATGGATGCTCAAAAATGATGCCCCTTTGCTGGTCAACCCCAAACCCAGCTGGCACAAAATCTCGTGGTTCGCCGAGTTTCTGGCAGCCATACCGCACTACCAAACCAACACCATTGAGACCGCACGTCTGGCCGTGGCCGCACGCAAGCACCTGTTTCAATGGGCGCAAGAAGAAGGCTTGGACTTTGACCACAAATGTGAAGGCATTTTGCACATTTACCGCAACAAAAAAACCTTTGACCATGCGGGCAAAGTGTCACAGCTGCTGGCCCAAGGCGGTCTGGAACGGCACCCGGTCACCCCGCAGGAAATGCGCACCATTGAACCCACTTTGGCGGGGCAATACTACGGCGGCTATTTCACCCAAAGCGACTCCACCGGTGACATCCACAAATTCACCACCGGCATGGCGCAAGCCGCGCAGCGTCTGGGTGTTGAAACCCTTTACGGGCAAGACATCACAGCGGTGCGCACCGACGGCAAACAAGTCACCATCAGCACCGATTCTGACCAAGGCCAACAACAAAGCGTGTTTGACGGCGTGGTGGTGTGCGCAGGCACAGCCAGCCGCGACATCGCGCGCCAATTGGGCGACCGCGTGAATATTTACCCGGTCAAGGGGTATTCGATCACCGTCAACCTGAACGATGCCCAAAGCCGCATGGCCGCGCCCGTGGTGAGCTTGCTCGATGACGACACCAAGCTGGTCACCAGCCGCTTGGGAGACGACCGTTTGCGCGTGGCCGGCACGGCCGAGTTCAATGGCTACAACCGCGACATTCGCGCTGACCGCATCAAACCGCTGGTGGATTGGGTACACCAGTGTTTCCCGGGCGTGCGCACCGAAAGCGTTGTGCCCTGGGCAGGCTTGCGCCCCATGATGCCCAACCTGATGCCGCGCGTGGGTCGTGGCCGTGCAGCCTGCGTGTTTTACAACACCGGGCACGGCCATTTGGGGCTTACGTTGTCGGCCATGACCGCTGACATGATCGGCAACATCGTGGAAAGCGCCATGGGCAGCGTGCACAACCGGGTGTCCATGAGCTATCCGGTTCCAGCCACGCAGGTCTAGTCCAACGCATCCCAACACGAAAGGCACAGCCCCATGAACCAGCTCAAAATCTCCACCCGTCTGGGCATTCTGATTGCTATTTTGGCCTTGGGGCTGCTGCTGATTGGCGGCATTGGCCTGTATGGCATGGCCAAGGGTGACGAGGCCATGGATACGTCCTACAACGACTCCACGGTGATGATCGCCAAGATTGACCAGATCAAATACCTGATGCTCACCAACCGTTTGGCCGTGGCCAATGCCGTGGTTGAAAAGCTGGACTGGCGCATCAAAAAGTCAACCGATGAAATTCAGGCCAATACCGCCTTGATCAACAAGATGTGGGATGGCTACATGGCGGGGC
>JBGSRY010000307.1:0-4881 GCA_041737325.1 Rhodoferax sp.
AGAATACCGCCGCCCGCGACCGGGGCCGCAGCGGTATCGCCCGAACCAGCGGGTGCACCGGGCTGGCCTGAGGGTTCGGCCTTTGTGGCGCGCGTCTCTGCGCGGCCTTTGATCTTTTCAAAAGCTGATTCGCGGTCTAGCGTTTTCTCATACACGCCAGCCACGATGGAATCTTTGATCAAAGCCTGGCGCTGTTCGGCGGTGATCGGGCCAATCTGGCTGGCTGGGGGCAGCACGTACACGCGCTCGGTTGGGCAGGGGCGGCCTTTTTCATCCAGAAAACTGATCAGCGCTTCGCCCACCGCCAGTTCGGTGATGGCCGCGCCAATGTCCAGTCCGGCGTTCGGGCGCATGGTGTCGGCCGCGCTTTTGACGGCTTTCTGGTCACGCGGGGTGAAAGCGCGCAGCGCGTGCTGCACCCGGTTGCCCAGTTGCGCCAGCACGCTGTCAGGGATGTCCAGCGGGTTTTGCGTCACAAAGTACACGCCCACACCTTTGCTGCGCACCAGCCGTACTACCAGCTCAATGCGCTCGATCAGCACCTTGGGCGCGTCGTTGAACAGCAAATGGGCTTCGTCAAAAAAGAACACCAGTTTGGGTTTTTCAAGGTCACCCACCTCGGGCAGGTTTTCAAACAGCTCGCTCAGCATCCACAGCAAAAACGTGCTGTACAGGCGCGGTGCGTTCATGAGCTTGTCGGCCGCCAGGATGTTGATCATGCCGTGCCCGGTGCTATCGGTCTGCATGAAGTCGTCGATGTTGAGCATCGGCTCGCCAAAAAATTTGTCGCCGCCTTGTTGCTCAATCTGCATCAGCCCGCGCTGGATAGCCCCAATGCTGGCGGCGCTGATGTTGCCGTATTCGGTGGTGAAGCTGGAAGCGTTGTCGCCCACATGCTGGCACATGGCGCGCAGGTCTTTCATGTCCAGCAGCAACAGACCAGCATCGTCGGCAATTTTGAACACCAGTTGCAGCACCCCGGCTTGCGTTTCGTTCAGGTTCAACATGCGGGCCAGCAGCAGGGGGCCCAAATCGCTGATGGTGGCGCGCACCGGGTGGCCTTGCGCGCCAAACACGTCCCACAAAGTACAAGGATATGCTGCATATTCAGGAGCGTTTAGCCCACGTTCTGAAAGGACTTTAGCCAGTTTTGGTGTGGAACTTCCGGTTTGTGAGATGCCGGTCAAATCGCCCTTGATGTCGGCCATGAACACCGGCACGCCGAGTTTGGCAAAGCCTTCGGCCATGGTTTGCAGGGTGATGGTTTTGCCCGTGCCGGTGGCTCCGGTGATCAGCCCGTGGCGGTTGGCCTTGTCGAGCTGCAGTAAACATTGGGTTTGGCCGTGCTGGGCGATCAGGATGGGTTCAGGCATGTATGTCAACCTCAAAAAGTACAATCAGAACAGTAGCGTAACGAATTTTTAAAGGATTTCCCGTGGCAGGACACAGTAAATGGGCCAATATTCAGCACCGCAAAGGCCGTCAGGACGAAAAACGCGGAAAAATCTGGACCCGCATCATTCGTGAAATCACGGTGGCAGCACGCGCGGGGGGCGGCGACCTGAGCACCAACCCACGCCTGCGTTTGGCCGTTGACCGCGCCAAGGCGGCCAATATGCCCGCTGACCGCGTCAAGTACAACATCGACAAGGCCACCGGCAGCGTCGAAGGTATCACATACGAAGAAATTCGCTATGAAGGTTATGGCATTGGCGGCGCGGCCATCATCGTCGACACCATGACCGACAACAAGGTGCGCACCGTGGCCGAAGTACGCCACGCGTTTTCCAAGTTTGGCGGCAACATGGGCACTGAGGGTTCGGTGGCGTTTCAGTTCAAGCACTGTGGCCAGATCATTTTTGCGCCGGGTCAGAGCGAAGACAAAGTGATGGAAGTGGCGCTGGAGTCAGGCGCGGAAGACGTTATCACCGATGACGACGGCGCGATCGAAGTGATCACCTCTGTGGCCGATTTTGAAGCGGTCAAAAATGCCCTGGAAACCGCTGGACTCCAACCTGACGACGCTCAGGTCACCATGCGGGCTGAGAACCCGATTGAAGTCATCGGTGACGATGCCGCGCGCATGCAAAAATTGCTTGATGCCATCGAAGACCTTGATGACGTGCAAGAGGTTTATCACAACGCCGAACTGGACACAGACAGCCTATGAAAATTCTTGTGATTGGCGGCGGTGGCCGTGAACACGCGCTGGCCTGGAAGCTGTCGCAGTCTCCCAAAACCCACAAAATTCTGATCGCGCCAGGCAACGGCGGCACCGCCCAAGACCCCCGGTTTGAGAACGTCAACATCACCGACGTGCAAGCCCTGTGTGCCTGGGCCGTGGCTGAAAAAGTAGCGCTAACCGTGGTTGGCCCTGAGGTGCCGCTGGCCGCTGGCGTGGTGGACGAATTTCGCAAACACGGGTTGCGCATCTTTGGCCCGACGCAGGCTGCCGCGCAACTGGAAAGTTCCAAGGCGTTCTCCAAAGCTTTCATGCAGCGCCATGGCATTCCCACGGCGGAGTTTGAGACCTTCTCTGACCCGGCTCTGGCGCACGCTTACGTTGACCAAAAAGGCGCACCGATTGTGGTCAAGGCCGACGGTCTGGCAGCGGGCAAAGGCGTGGTGGTGGCCCTGACAGCAGCACAGGCGCATGAGGCGATTGATTTCATGCTGGTGGACAACACCCTGGGCGTGAGCCACAACGCGGGTGGTGCGCGGGTGGTCATTGAAGAATTCCTGCAAGGCGAAGAGGCCAGTTTCATTGTGATGGTGGACGGCAAAAACGTGCTGCCGCTGGCCACCAGCCAGGACCACAAACGCTTGCAAACCGGTGACCTTGGCCCCAACACCGGCGGCATGGGGGCTTATTCACCGGCCCCGGTGGTCACGCCCGATGTGCACGCCCGCGCCATGCGCGACATCATTTTGCCAACCGTGCGCGGCATGGAAAAAGACGGCATTGCGTTCACCGGCTTTCTGTATTCCGGGCTGATGATTGATGCGCAGGGCAAGCCCAAAACACTTGAATTCAACTGTCGTATGGGCGACCCCGAAACCCAGCCGATCATGATGCGCCTGAAGACCGACCTGGTGGATGTGATGCTGGCTGCGACTGAGCCCGGCCCCCATGGCAAGCTGGACCAGGTGGAACTGCAATGGGATCGCCGCACCGCCTTGGGTGTGGTGCTGGCGGCGCACGGTTACCCGGCCAACCCGCGCAAGGGCGATGCCATTACCGGCATTCCCAAAGAAACGGAAGATGCCTGTGTGTTTCATGCAGGCACCCAGTTGCAAGACGGCCAGTTGCGCACCTCGGGCGGGCGAGTGCTGTGCGTGACAGTGCTGGCCGACAGCGTGCGCCAAGCCCAGCAGCGCGCCTATGAGGTGACCACCGGCATTGCTTTTGAGGGCATGCAGTACCGCACCGATATTGGTTACCACGCCATCAAGGGCGCAGCGACATGATGCCGACAGCGGGTGCGGAGGCTACCGTGACATCAACCGTGGGTCACTACTTGCTAGGGCTGCAGACCCGTATCACTGCGGCGGTTGCTGCGTTGGACGGCGGCACTTTCGTACGCGATGCCTGGCAAAAACCTGCGGGTGAAGCGCTGCAAGGCCACGGCATCACGCAAATTCTGGAAGGTGGGGCAGTGTTTGAGCGCGCCGGTTGCGGCTTCTCACATGTGAGCGGTCCCAAGCTGCCCCCTTCGGCCACCCAGCATCGTCCGGAGCTGGCTGGCGCACCGTTTGAAGCCATGGGTGTGTCGCTGGTGTTTCACCCACGCAACCCCTATGTGCCCACGGTGCACATGAACGTGCGCATGATTTCAGCCCAGGCGCAAGAGGGCACCACGGTGTGCTGGTTTGGCGGCGGCATGGACTTGACCCCTTATTACGGGTTTGAAGACGATGCAGTGCACTTTCATCAAACCTGCAAGACCGCTTTGCTGCCCTTTGGCGAGGACAAATACCCGCGCTTCAAAACCTGGTGTGACGACTACTTCTTTTTGAAGCACCGCAACGAGCCGCGCGGTGTGGGTGGGGTGTTTTTTGACGACTTCTCCGAGTTCGGTTTTGAGCAAAACCTGGCCATGATGCAAGCCGTGGGTGACGCGTTTCTGGCCGCCTATATGCCCATTGTGCAGCGCCGAAAAGACACGCCCTATGGCGAGCGCGAACGAGCCTTTCAGCTTTACCGGCGCGGTCGTTATGTGGAATTCAACCTGGTGTGGGACAGGGGTACGCACTTTGGCTTGCAGTCGGGTGGGCGCACTGAATCCATTTTGCTGTCGATGCCGCCACTGGCGAGCTGGGCTTACCGCCAAATGCCTGAAGCCGACACCCCCGAGTCTGAGCTGTACAGCAAATTTTTGCTGCGCCGGGACTGGGTTTGATGCCAGCCAGCCCCACATGCCGACGTGTCGGACTGTTTGGCGGTGCGTTTGACCCGCCGCACTTGGCGCATGAGGCGCTGCTGCGTGCAGCCTTGTCACAGTTGGCGTTGGATGTGCTGCGTGTGTTGCCCACCGGATACGCCTGGCATAAAAACCGCCAGCTCACGGCGGTTGAACACCGCCTGGCCATGACCCAGTTGGCGTTTGCACAAATTCCCCGTGTGCTGGTGGACTGCCAGGAAACGGCGCGCCCAGGGCCCAGTTACACCATTGACAGCTTGCGTGTGGTGGCTGCTGAAGAGCCTGATGCCGAGCTGTTTTTGATCATCGGGGGCGACCAAGCGGCGGCTCTGACCAGCTGGCGTGATTGGCAGGAGATCTTGCAACTTGCTACAATATGTGTAGCTGATCGAACAGATTCAACAGGGGCTAGCCCCCTATTTAATGCAGAAAATAGGGCTCCCCAGCGGTTTTTGCACCA
>JBGSRY010000325.1:0-3071 GCA_041737325.1 Rhodoferax sp.
TTGCAGTCCCATCTGCACATAGTCCTGGCTGCTGCTTTGCAAAAATGAACTGGCGCTCTGGTTCAGCGGGATTTGCCTGGAGTCCTGGTGGCCATACGACACGTTGATCCAGCGGTAATCCACCCCCACGCCAAACGCGCGTGACTTGGTGTCGGACTCCAGATTGGGGTCCACCTGGTAGGTGTAGCTCACCACCAGTGGGTCGCCGTCAGCCACCAGCAAACTGGTCGCCAGCGGCACGATGCGGGTCTGGTTGCCCTCCGCCAGCAGGTCAAAATCCACCCCCTGAAACAGCTCGGTTCGCCCCCCGCCTTTGACATTGAACACGCGGATACTGGCCACCACCACATAGCGCTGGTTCAACAAAAAACCAATGCGGGCCGTCAGTGGCGTGGGCGGCGTGTGCGCTTCATCCAGCACTTGCACAAAGGGACTGTCGAGCTGGTTGCGGTTGTGCTGGAGGCCCCCCGACCAATTGGCCATGAACGTACCCTTGCCCGGCAAACTGTGGCTGTAACTTTGCCCCAGCTGGCCACCCCAGGCACGGGTAGCGCCGGTTGACAGCCGGGTTTGTCCGGCATTGACGCTGGCCGTGCTGTGCAGGTTCTGGTACAGCTGGTGGGACACCGACGCGCGCACGTTTCGCGCCAGGCTGGTGCTGGTGCCTGATGTCATTTTGATGGCATCAAAACTGTAGTCGGTGCTGAGCTTGCGGGCATGATCCAGGTGCAGGCGCTCACTGTTGGACCAGGTGGTGGCGGCAGACTGGCCGTCGCGTGATTGATAGGCTAATTTGGAATCAAACTGGCGGTTGAACGTGGGGCCAAAATCAAGGCTGTAATCCAGCTCGGCGGCCTTGGACTGAAAATTTCCCTGGCTGAAGCGGTGGTTAATGCGGTCATTGAGCTGGTAATTGAACCGCAAGTCGGCGCTTTCAAATCCTTTGCTGGTATTGAAATTGAAATTTTTGCTCTCTTCATCAAGCACCAGACTTTGGCCAAAACTGGTGGTGGTACTTTGGTTGTGCTCCTGCGTCATTTCCAGCCGGCCCTCGGTCCACGGGTAGCCCCAGTCATTAAAAATCCCATCAGGATGCAGGTTGAACACCACACCACGGCTCTGGTTGCTGCCCACCGTGAAGCCACCATAAGACTGCAGCGTGCGGGTCTGGTTGCGATGCGCCGCCACCATCACAGGGTAAGGTTTTTCAGACAAAAAAGTGCCATCAAAGGCATAGCCCACGGCCCGTCCACTGGTGGATGACTCGTTGCCAGCGCCCGATCCTTTGTCCTGCGCCAACTCCAGATCCACAGACAAACCGCCGGTGAACAGCAGCGGGCTGAAGACATAAAAGCCCGAATTCCCAACCCGAAACGTTTCGCCAAACGCATTGGTTTGGGTGCTGGCGCTGTCACCACTGGCTGCGGTGCTGGTTTGCTGACCGTTCATGTAGCGCAAGCCAACCTCGGCTGACCACGCACCCAGGCCCATGTAAAAACTGTCGTACCACGAGGCGGCCTGCACCGGCTGCGCCAACAGCGCCACCAACCAGACCCAGGCCCCACAGCGGCGCGCGGTTTTCATTTGCGGTGGCACCTGATGCAGGTTTCAAACGACACCCCAAAGGCCGGCTTGCCCTTGTGGCAAGTGCCACAAAATTTACCTTGGTCAATCAAATCCATGGTGATCGCGGCCGTGCCCGCTTTCATGGCAAAGTTGACCTGCTTGTTGTGGCAGGCATAACACTTGTACTTGACGCGGTGTACCCAATGTGGAAACACCGCCGGTGCAAACTCTTCATCGCCCTTGGATTTGCGCTCCAATTTGATGTCGCCCAGCACCGACTCCGCAGCCATTGCCGGAGCACTCCACACCAGCACCACCAACGCCACCAGGCCAGCCCAGCGCTTCATGATTTTTTGGCCTTCACTTTGTGGCAACCCTTGCAGCCTGAGGGCTGGGCCATGGCCACCTTGTCGTGGCACACGCCGCAATATTTGCCCTCATCAATGGCATCCATGGTGATCTTGGCAGTGCCGGCTTCTTTTTTGAAAATGGCGTTGTGGCAGTTGGTACAGGTCAGCCATTTGGTGTGCGCCTCGTGCGAAAAAATCACCATGCGCGCGGGCTTGCCCTAGGTCGACAACTCCACATCAAAGTCTTCGGTCTTGCCTACATCGGCTACCTCCAGGTCGTACTGGCCACTGGGGCTGATGGTTTTGTCTTTCAGGGCGGTCATCCAGTCCACATTGCCGTCATCGTCTTTGGGCAAGCGTTTGAACATCTCGATCCAATTGGCCGGTGGCGGTTCTTTGGCACGCGCCTCAGCCAGGGCCATGACCCGTTTCATCTCTTCAATGGCCGGGTCGATGAAGGGCACGCGCCTGGGTGGGCGCACCACCGGCGCATCACCCGGGTCTGGCGTGCCCGGGGCCGGGCGGTCGAAAAAAAAGGCGGGGATTTTGTCTGCGGCTGCAGCCACCTGAGTGCCCAGGTTTTGAACCTGCTGACCCACGCCTTGCAACACGCCTGGCGTGCTGCACGCCACCAGCAAACCACAGCCAATCAACAGGGTAAATCGTAAGAAATAACGCAAGGGATAAGGCCAGATGGGGTTGAAGCTGCCCTGGTGGACAGCGTCATTCAATTTTAGTTCAGCACGTAGTCTGCGCCTATGGTCTGAGGTTGATGCAGATCAACCCCAGGCATCGGCGGCAGCAACACTTTGTAACGCTGCAGCGGCAACTGCGCGGGCACACCCAGCCCACGGTGCGCATGCAAAGCGCCCAGCAACACCACCATGCGGCGGTGCGGCTCCTGCGCTTGGTAGCGTTCAATCACGCGCGCCATGACGCGGTTGCGCAAGGCCTGCGCCTGGCACAAGTTGAACAGGGCTTGCCGGTCGTTGGCGTGCCCGCTGTAACCCTGCGCCATGCAGTTGAGCTCGGCCGCGCTCAGGTCAGCCAGCGCACCCGGCGGCAGCGCCTGCAAGTCGGTGCCCGACAACGCGGTAAAGCCGCCGCGCCCGACTTTTTGAATGATCTCCTGTGGCACATTCAACGCCACCAGCG
>JBGSRY010000330.1:0-7792 GCA_041737325.1 Rhodoferax sp.
GTTTGCGCGCCTGTGCGCCGCGCTGGGCCAGAGCGCCTGGGCGGCAGACGCGCGCTTTGCCAGCAACACCCTGCGCGTGCAGCACCGCGCTGAACTGGCCACGCTGCTGGAAGGCATCACGCGCACCCAGCCCACCGCGCACTGGGTCACGCTGCTGGAAGACAAGGCCGTGCCCTGCGGCCCCATCAATGATGTGGCCCAAGCCTTTGCCGAGCCGCAGGTGGCGGCGCGTGGCTTGATCGTGACACAAGAGCAAAATAGGCCTCTAGCCCATGCAAATGAAGGGCAGACAGCTATTAAATCAATAGTGAATTGGCCTGCCACGCTGATCCGCACCGTCGCCAGCCCGCTGCGCCTGCAGTCCACCCCGCCGGTGCTGCGCCGCGCGCCACCAGGCTTGGGTGAACACACAGGCGAAGTGTTGGCTGAACTTGGGCTGAGTGCAGCGCAGATTGCGCAACTCAGAAGCGCTGGGGTGGTGTAGCGCATGCGCTACCCCAGCAGCTGCTCAAACGCCGCAGGCGGCAGGGCTTGGGCGTACAAAAAGCCCTGCGCATAGTCGCAGCCCATGGCTTGCAGCAGGTCGCGCTGCAGCGGGGTTTCTACGCCTTCGGCAATCACCTGCAAACCCAGTTTGTGCGCCATCACCACAATGGCCTCGCACAGCGCTTGGTCGCTGGTGTGCCTGCCCAAGCTGCGCACAAAAGACCGGTCAATTTTCAAAAAATCAATGTCAAGCCGCTTCAGATAGGCCATGGCCGAATAGCCGGTACCAAAGTCGTCGATTGACACCTGGATGCCCGCATCGCGGTAGGCCAACAGCTCAGTGGTGACCGCCGCCGAGGTGTCAAGCAGCACTCCTTCGGTGATTTCCAGCACCACCGCGTTGCCACTGAGTTGCTGCGCCTGCATGTGCTCGCGCCAATGCAACTGCGCTGCGCCGTTTTGCAGCTGCAGCGGTGACAGGTTCACGCTGATCTGAAAACCGGGGTCGATCCGCGTGCGCCAGGATTTGACTTGCGCCGTGGCCTGGGCAAACACCCAGTCACCCAGAGCGTGGATCAGGCCGCAGTCTTCCGCCACGGGGATGAACTCGACCGGGCTGACCACGCCGCGCACCGGGTGCGTCCAGCGCAGCAGGGCTTCGGCTTTGTGAATATGCCCGCTGGGCAGTTCCACAATCGGCTGGTAGTGCAGCTCAAATTGATGCTCGGCCAGCGCCTGGCGCAAGTCCTCTTGCAGGTGCAGGCGGTACATGGCGTTTTGCTGCATGGTTGGGGTGAAGTAACTGAAGCGGTTGCGCCCCGCGTCTTTGGACACATACATGGCCTGGTCGGCGTTTTTCATCAGGTCTTCCAGCTGCAGCGCATCCTCTGGGTAGAGCGTGATGCCAATGCTGGCCGACACAAAACGGGGGCCTTGCGCGAGCTCAAAGGGTTGTGCCAAAACCGCCAAAATGTGCTGCGCAATGCGCTCAATGCCACTGGTGTCTGAGAGCTCGGCCAAAATCACCGTGAACTCGTCACCGCCAACACGCGCCACCGTGTCGGACTCGCGGGCGCAAGCGGCAATGCGGGTGGCGGCTTGCTTGAGCAGTTCGTCCCCCACCGCGTGGCCCAGGGTGTCGTTGATTTCCTTGAAGTGATCCAGGTCCACAAACATCAGCGCCAGCTTGAAGCCGCCACGGTGGGCTTTTTTCAGGTCTTGCGCCAGGCGGTTCAAAAACATGCGCCGGTTGGGCAGGTTGGTGAGGGGGTCAAAGTTGGCTTGCGTCCACACCAGTTCTTCAGAGCGTTTTTTGTCGGTGATGTCGCTGAACAAGCCGACCCGCCGGTGCACCTGGCCAGCGTCGTCATAAAGCGTGTTGATGGTCAGCCACTCGGCAAAAATGTCGCCGTTTTTTCGCCGGTTCCAGACTTCACCTTGCCAGCGCCCGGTGGCTTCAATCTGCGCCCACATGTCACGGTAAAAGCCCTCGCCTTGCTTTCCAGAATGTAAAAACGTGGGTCTTTTCCCACCACCTCAGCCAGGGTGTAGCCGGTCAGACGGGTGAAGGCGGGGTTGATGTCGATGATGATGTTGTCGGCATCAGACAGCACCAGTGCCTCGCTGCTGTTGGTCAACACGGCAGCGGCCACGCGCAGTT
This sequence comes from Rhodoferax sp., assembly GCA_041737325.1. GTDB lineage: Bacteria > Pseudomonadota > Gammaproteobacteria > Burkholderiales > Burkholderiaceae_C > Rhodoferax. Next base: position 2,147 of record JBGSRY010000330.1, read on the forward strand.
TTTCTTGTGTGGCGCGCTCGGCAGTCACGTCACGCGCAGAGCCCACCACGCCAATCACCGCGCCGTTTTCACTCATCAGCGGGGCTTTGCGCACGTCCAGGTGCAGCGGCTGGCCGCGCACATTGCCAAACTCGTCAAACTGCCCGGCCTGGCCGCTGGCCAGTGTGACGGCATCGCTGTCCTGGCAGAGTTCGCCAAAGGTGTGCCAGTGCGGGTCGTCTGGGTGGCTGGCACGCTGGCGCAGGGCAAAAAACAGGTCGTCTTTACCCAGCGGCTCGGCGGTGTCTTGCGCCAACAAAAGCTGCTGACAAATGGCTTTGTTGGCAAACAGGTAACGCTTGTCGAGGTCTTTGGCCCAGATCATGTCGGGCACGTTGTCGGCCACCAGCCGCAGCAAGGTGTAAAGCGCCTGGGTGCGCTGCTCGCTGGCTTGCAGCGCTTGCTCGGCATGTTTGCGGTTGGTGATGTCAAGCGCGCAGCCGATCAAGCCCTTGATTTGACCCAGATGATCTTTGAAACACGACTTGCTGAACATGACTTCAAGCAGGTCACCAGCGCTGTTGGGCAACTGGGTCTCATAAATTTGCGTGCCTTGTTGCTGCATCAGCGCCAGGTCTTGGGCGTGGTAAATGTTGGCCAGATGGGAGGGCGCAATGTCAAACACGGTTTTGCCAATCAGCGCTTCGCGCGGGTGGCCAATGAAGTCTTCGTAGGCTTTGTTAAAGCCCAAATAAAAGCCCTGTGTGTCCTTGTAAAAAACAGGGATGGGCATGGCTTCCATCAAGGCGGCCAAAAACTGGTTCCGATCTGACAGATCAGTGTTGAGTTGCTGCACCGCCACTTCGCTTTGCTGCAGCAGGGCCAACGCCTGCTTGCGGGCACGCACATCACGCACCGTGCACACGATGTGCGGCACGCCGTGAATGGGGGTGCACACGGCATCCAGCTCGCATTCAATGTGTTCGCCCGCTTGCGTCACAAACGTGGTTTCCAGGTTGTCACAGCGCCCGTGCGCCAGCAGGGCACGGGTCATGCGCTCGCGGTCTTGCGGATTCACCCACAACCCTAAGCCCAGCGTGGTGCTGCCAATGGCTTGCGCGCGGCTAAAGCCAGCAATGCGCACAAAGGCCTCGTTCACCTCGGTGATCAGGCCGTCTGAGATGCGGCTGATGAGCATCAGCTCAGGGTTGTCGTTGAAGATGATGTCCAGCCGCTCCTTGTTTTCTTGCAAGGCCAGTTCGGCTTGTTTGCGCTGGTGGATGTTGAGCGTGCTGCCCACCGCCAGCACCGCTTCGCCCTGGGCATTGCGCTGACTGACCCGGCCTTGGGTGTGCACCCAGCCCCAGCTGTCATCGGCCTGGCGCATGCGGTAGTCAAAACGAAAGTCGGGGGCACCGGGGTGTTGGGCGGCGTGAAAGCGCTGCAAAAGCTGTGGCGCGTCATCAGGGTGCACCAGCGCCAGCCAGTCGGTGAAGGTGTTGGCCGCCACGTCCAGTGACAAGCCGAGCCAGGCGCGTCGGCCTTTGTCGTAGCTGAAGGCACCACTGGTCAGGTCAAACTCCCAAAAAATCATCTCGGCAGATTCAATGGCCAGCGCCAAATGATTTTGGGCGCGCTCAATGCCCTGCTGCAGCTGATGCCGGTTGGCTGCCGCAATGCCAGCCCGCACCTTGCCCGCCACGCTGACCACCAGGGTGGCAATGATCAACCCTGAGACCGTGCTGACTTTCATGGTGTCGGCGGTCGCCCGCCCCAGCAGCAGCCAGCTCACCAAGGCCACCACCACATTGGTCAAAAGCACGGTGGCGGCGATGATAAGGGTGTTGAGTTGCCAACCGGAGATGTGCTTGAGCGTGGGGGCTAATGGTCGTGGCATAGCGCTAATTCCAGCTAAATTATTAGGTTTCTTAATCATCATACGCCGCATACAAACAGCCACCCAGGCCTTCATTTTTTGGTGCTGCACCACGCTGCTGCTGGAAGACAAAGCCGTGCCCTGCGGCCCCAACAATGATGTGGCCCAAACCTTTGCCGAGCCGCAGGTGGCGGCGCGTGGCTTGATCGTGACACAAGAGCAAAATAGGCCTCTAGCCCATGCAAATGAATGGCGGACAGCTATCAAATCAATAGTGAATGAGCCTGCCACGCTGATCCGCACCGTAGCCAGCCCGCTGCGCCTGCAGTCCACCCCGCCGGTGCTGCGCCGCGCGCCACCAGGCTTGGGTGAGCACACCGACGAAGTGTTGGCAGAATTGGGACTGGATGCCGCACACATCGCTGGCCTGCGCCAGCGCCACATCATTTAAAAACCGGGCGGCATCCCCCAGGGGGTGTCATGGATCGAACCGAGCGTTTTTACAAGATCACCGCGCTGCTGCAGCAGCAACGCGTGGTTGGCTTCAAGCAACTGCAGGTGGCGCTGGAGGTGTCACGCTCCACCCTCAAGCGTGACCTGAAGTACCTGTGCGAACGCCTGCACAACCCCATCGTTTACTGCCGTAACCTGGGCGGCTACCGACTTGAAGCCCCTGACCCGGCCGACCACCGCCCGCACGAACTGCCCGGGCTGTGGTTCTCGCCCACCGAAATCCATGCTCTGCTCACTATGCAGCAACTGCTGGCCGGGCTGGATGCCGGTGGTGTGCTCTGCACCCACATCGCCCCGCTGATGGAACGCCTGAATGCTCTGCTGGGGCCAGAAGGCAATGCAGAGGCCACCGAGCTGCGCCAGCGCGTGCGCATCATCCGGCTGGCACAACGCAGCGTGCGCCCGCGCTACTTTGAGCAAATCGCCACCGCCATGGCCCAGCGCAAACGCCTGCACATCGCCTACACCGCACGCGGCAACGGCAGCACCACCGAGCGAGACATTTCACCCCAGCGCCTGGTGCACTACCGCGACAACTGGTATCTGGATGCCTGGTGTCACCAGCGCCAGGGCCTGCGCAACTTTGCGCTGGATGCCATCACCCGGCTGGAGCCGCTGAACGAGCCTGCGCATGAAGTCAGCGCCGCCCAACTCAGCACCAGCTTCGGCCCCGGCTACGGCATTTTTTCAGGCGGCAAGGTGCGCTGGGCGCGCCTGCGCTTTTCCCCCGAGCGTGCCCGCTGGGTGGCGCAAGAGCAGTGGCACGCCGAGCAAATCGGCAAGGTTGAGAAGGGCGGCAGCTACCTGCTGCGCCTGCCCTACACCGACCACCGCGAGCTGATCATGGACATCCTGAAACACGGCACGCACTGCGAAGTGCTGGGGCCGCCGTCGCTGCGCAAGGTGGTGGGGGATGAGGTGAAAAGGCTGGGGGAGAAATATTTTTGAGGGGGTTGGCAGAGGTTCATCTGGTGAGCCTTTGGGGGCGTAAGCTAGGTGCATGAAAGACTTCAAACAATGAAAATTTCGCCTCCTGAATTTGATAGCCCCAAGATACGGCGCGTGTACGACGAAGACACGGAAACCTGGTGGTTTTCGGTGATTGACGTGGTGCAGGTGCTAACCCAGCAGGCCGATTACCAGACGGCGCGAGAGTACTGGAACCAACTCAACGAGCGCCTGAACAAGGAAGGCAGTGAGTCGGCGACAAACTGTCACCGACTGAAATTGGCCGCAGCCGATGGCAAAAATTACCTGACTGATGTAGCCACCGCTGAAACCATGCTGCGCGTAGTGCAATCCATCCCCAGCCCCAAAGCCGAGCCCCTCAAGCTCTGGCTGGCCCAAGTGGGTGATGAATACCTGCAGGAAAAGGCTGACCCAGCACGGTTGCTGGATCGCGCTCGTCAGGCTTGGCATCAGCAAGGCCGCAGTGCTGAGTGGATTACGCAACGCATGACTGGGCAGGTAACGCATGGCAAACCCACCGATCACATGAGCGAGCCGGAGTTGATTTTTGCCGCCCTGGCAGAACTGTCTACGCGGCAAATCTCTGAAAGAGTGGTGGCCTCTGGCATGACAGAAAACAAGTCTGCCACCCAAAGTGGTGGCCACATCGCCGCCCAGGCTCGCCAGCAGCTAGAGAGCCAGACCGGCAAGCCCGTGATGACCGGGGCCAACTGCCTGCCACCCGTTGCGGGCAAGGCGTTGAAAGCCATCAAGGCATCGCGCAAAGCTTAAGTTGCGACATCGTTTAAATATACGCCCTAGGAGTACACTCATCCATGCTGACTGTCATTGAAACCCCATTGTTCAGCAAGCTCTGGCCCGCGTATTGGAATGAAGATGAACGTGGTGCTTTTGCGGCTTTTATTGCCGAGCATCCTGAAGAGGGGGATGTGGTGCAAGGTTCTGGTGGCGTTCGCAAGGTGCGCTGGAGCCGTGCGGGCTCGGGCAAATCGGGTGGCGTGCGAGTGATTTATTTTGTCCGCAATGACCGGGGTGAGTTGGTGCTGTTATTTTTGTATGCCAAGAGCAAGATGGATTCGCTCAAGGCAAGTACCTTGAAGGAGCTGCGTGATGCCGTTAAGTAAATCAATCAAGAGCCCATCTAAAAAACCCATGACTGACGCGCAGTTGGCCGAGTGGGAAGCCAGCCGCGATCTTGAGGCCGAGCTTCTTGAGTCGGTACGCCAGATGAAGCGCGGCGAGGGCACGGTGGTGTATTCACCAGTGATTGCGGCACGGCAAAACTCCGGCTTGTCGCAAGCGCAGTTTGCATTGTTGCTGGGGGTGTCGGTGCGCACTTTGCAGGGCTGGGAGCAGGGGCGCAAGCAGCCCTCTGGCGCGGCCCGTACCCTTATCACATTGGCGCAGCGCAACCCGCAAGCATTGCGTGATTTGGCAAACGTTTGAACCTGTGCCGCAACGTGTCTGTTGAACTTAACCACGCCCCCTGTCTTCTTTGCAGCACTGGCAACACAGCCCGCGCCACTGCTGATCGAGCAACTGTTCAACACCCGGGAATACGACAAAGGAGATTGGAAATGATCATGACCGATAACGTTTTGACCTCATGGGCGGCGGTGGATACTGCGCTGGGTTTGTCTTCCCCTGTACGAGACGAAGAGCACTACACCGAACTTCTCGATTTTGTGGAAGAGTGCTTCGAGCGTTTTGACGCACAAGATAGTCATCCCATTTTTGCCTTGGTTGACTTGGTGGCACGGCGCATCAAAGCGTATGAAGACCAGCTTCATCCCTGGCCAGATGTCAGCACCCCAGTCACGCCGCAGGCTTTTTTGATGGCCCCCGTTGATTTGTCAAACAGCCTTTAGTCCCTGATTAAGCATGCGCAACATGCTACTTATTCAATAGTATCTCCAACAACTATCACCACCATGGTCTGCCCCACCGGGCGGTGGTGGACCATGTGGGAAGGCTGACTGAAATATATTTTTGAGGAGGTTGGCAGAGGGTCATGTGGTGGACCTTTGGGTGGATAAGCTACACACAAATCAACAAAATTCAGGAGGGGAAGTTATCGTGTCAGACGCATTGGCTCATTCGGGTGGACAGGTAGGGACGGAGCATCAACGGTTTCCCGCATGGGGCAAGATTTCTCGCGGGCAAGTCGAACAGTTATCTGGTGAGCATCCCTTGCTGGATCACATGACCGACGTGGCCGCATGTTTCTTGGCACTGGCGGAATGCACTTCCATTCGGCGTTCTCTGGAAAAAACGGCGGGGCGTGCCCTTGATGCAGCGGACTTGCAGCG
>JBGSRY010000342.1:0-4477 GCA_041737325.1 Rhodoferax sp.
GGGTGATTGCGTTCATAAGCGCACCACTGGGCGGGCTGCTGACCCAAACCATCAACTGGCGCGCGGCCTTGTTGGTGCTGGCGGTGTTTGGGGCCGTGTGTCTGGGACTGGTTGCTGGCCGGTTTCAGGAAACCCTGCAACATAAAAATGCAAAAGCACTTGAACCCGGCACGCTGCTGGCCACCTGGTATCAGATCGTGCGGCATCCCACTTTTTTGGCGTTTTCTGCCCTGTCGGCAGCATCCTACGGTGGGCTGTTTACCTTTTTGGCGGCTTCATCCTTCGTCTTCATGAAGGTGCTGGGCTTGAGCAGCACGCAATATGGGGCGCTGATGGCGCTGAACTCGTTGGGCTACATTGCCGGCACTTTTTTATGCCGCTACGGGTTGGCACGCATCGGGGTACGCCGCAGCCTGAAATGGGCCGGGGTGCTGTCTTTGGCAGGTGGCAGCTTGATGGCTGTGCCCAGCCTGCTGGGGGTGCAAAGCATCTGGGCCATCATGCCCGCACAGCTGCTGTTCATCGTGGGCCACGGCATCCACCAGCCCTGCGGCCAAAGCGGTGCCGTGGGGCCATTCCCGCACGCGGCCGGTGCGGCATCGGCGCTGAATGGTTGCCTGATGATGCTGGCCGCGTTTGCCATGGGCCGTTGGCTGGGCACGCACATGGACACCACGGTGTTGCCCCTGACTTTGGGCGTGTGGTTTTGGAGCGCCCTGATTGCCCTGACGGCGTGGACGCTGGTGCAGTGGCATGGGGAACCGGGGGCGGCCACCAAAGCGTCCTGATGGCAGGGTGATCGCACCGTGATTTCGTGTACACTGTATTTGTCAGTGCACACTACAATCCAACCATGTTACGCAACATCACCCTTACCGCCGACGACCAGCTGATCGACCAGGCACGCAAAAAAGCCACGGCGGCGCAAAGCACGCTCAACGTGGAATTTCGCAAATGGCTGGCCAGCTACGCGGGCTCACAAAACGAGGCCGCCGTGTCGCGTTTTCGCGCGGTGATGCAGCAACTGGGGCCAGTGGATGCCGGGCGCACCTTTAGCCGCGACGAATTGAACCAGCATTAAGGCATTGCGCATGGCAACCCAGCTCCCGGACGATCTGTTTTTCATCGACACCAACATTTTTATCTATGCCCTGCTGGCCAGTGAGCCGCTGAAAAAGCAACGCGCCGTGCAACTGTTAGAGCAGGCGCTGGCCAGCCACCGCGGCTGCATCAGCTACCAGGTGATCCAGGAATTTGCCAACGTGGCCACGCGCAAATTTGCCAAACGATTCACGGCAGACCAATGCCAACAGTTCATCGACGCAGCCATGCAGCCCCTGAACCGTGTGGCCTCCAGCACCGAGCTGGTGAACGCCGCCCTGGCGTTGCAGGCAGACACCAGTTACAGCTTTTATGACTGCCTGATTCTGGCCGGCGCATTGCAAGCCGGTGCAACAACGATTTACACCGAAGACCTGCAACACCACCAGCTCATCGAAGGCACGCTGCGCATCGTGAACCCGTTTTTGAATGTGGCGATGCAAGCGCAGTTGGCTTGATCGGTATGAATTTAATAGCTACTTGCTCTTTATTTACAAGGGCTAGAAGCCAATTTTCCATCAATCAATCCAGCACCGCCGCATACACCAAATTACGAAACAGCATGCGGTAATACTCGCGCTGGTTGGGGGCTTGCAGCATCAGGATGGCAAACAGGTCAAGCTTGGGGTCGACAAAAAACGTGGTGCCGGCCAGACCGCCCCAAAAATACGTGCCCACCGACCCCGGCACGGGGGCCACGCCCAACTGTTTGCGCACCGCAAAACCCAGGCCAAAACCATGGCCCGCCGGCAGCAAGGCCATGGACCCCGCCCCGGCCACCGGAATCTGGCCCAGGTGGTCGCAGGTCATGAAGTCCACCGTCTGCGGCCCTAACAAGCGTACACCGTCCAACTCGCCGCGGTTGAGCATGAACTGCAAAAAGCGCGCGTAGTCTTGCGCTGTGGAGATCAACCCACCGCCGCCCGAGGCCAGTGCCGCGTCGCTGCGCACATCCATCACCTTCATCTGGATGCCGCCGTCAGGGTCGCGCGCAAAGGGTTCGGCTATGTGGCCGTGAAACTGTGTGGGCACGGTAAAGGCCGTGTTGGGCATGCCCAGGGGTTCAAAGATGTGGTCGCGCAAAAAATCTTGCAGGCTCTGGCCCGACACCACTTCAATGACGCGCCCGAGCACGTCGGTGGCGCGGCTGTATTCAAACACGCTGCCGGGCTGGTGCATCAGCGGGATGCCCGCCAGCTGCCGGGTGAATTCGGCCAAGGTGCGCTCGCGCGAGCCGATGCGCAGCTGGCTGTACTGGCGCTGCACCGGACTGCTGCCAAGAAATTCATAGGTCAACCCGGCGGTGTGGCGCAACAGGTCGTGCACGGTGGCATCAACGCGCACCGGCTCAAGCGTCTGCTGGGCGGGCGCACTGCCACCTGATGACGCATCCACCGCCCCCATCGCCGCCACCTGTTGTTTGGCAAATTCCGGCAAGTGCTTGCTGACCGGGTCACTCAGCAGCAAACGCCCCTGCTCCACCAGCATCATCGCGGCCACCGAGACAATGGGCTTGGACATGGAGTAGATGCGAAAACGCGCATCACGGTGCATGGCCTCGCCCGTGGCCGGGTTGAGCAGGCCGACGCTGTCAAACAGCGCCAGCTGGCCGTGGCGCGCCACCACCGCAACGGCTCCCGGCAGGCGTTTTTTGTCCACCTCGGCCTGTAACGTGGCCATCAAACGCTGCAGGCGGTCACCACAGAAACCAATTTTTTCTGGAGAAACGGAGGTTAAGGTCATATAAATTTCATAGCTGTTTGCGCTTTATGAATAAGGGCTAGAGCCCTAAAACACCCTTATTTTTGTCGTGACCGGGCCAGTGCCGCACCGGCCGCCAGGGCTTGCAGTTTGGCCAGCGCAATGTCGCGGTTCATCGGGGCCATGCCGCAGTTGGTGCACGCAAACAGACGCTGCTTGGGTACAAATTGCAGCGCTTGGCCGATGGTGTCGGCCACTTGCTCGGGCGTTTCCACCACGTCGCTGGCCACGTCAATCACACCCACCATCACGTCTTTGCCAGCCAGTAGCGCCATCAGGTGCGGCGGCACGTGCGAGTGGTAGCACTCCAGGCTGACCTGCCCGATGCTGCTGGCGGCAATGGCCGGAAAAATAGCCTCGTACTGCCGCCATTCCTGACCCAGGGTTTCCTTCCAGTCGAGGTTGGCCTTGATGCCGTAGCCGTAGCAGATGTGCACAGCGGTGGTGCAGGTCAGCCCCTTGGCGGCGCGCTCCAGCGCCTGCACGCCCCAAGTTGCAGCGTCTTTCAGGTATACGTTGAAGGCGGGTTCGTCAAACTGGATGATGTCCACGCCATCGGCCTGCAGCGCCCGCGCCTCTTGGTTGAGCAAATCCGCAAAAGCCATGGCCATGTCGACCTTGCTGCCATAAAAGCGGTCGGCCACGGTGTCGACAATCGTCATCGGGCCAGGCAGGGTGAACTTGATTTTTTTGCGCGTGTGGGCGCGCAGCAGTTGCGCCTCCAGCGCGTGCACGCGGCCTTTGAGCTTGAGCGGCGCTACCACCTGCGGCACCTGCGCGTCGTAGCGGCCGTCTCGGATGCCCATGGTCACCTTGTGTTCAAAGTCAATGCCGTCCACCTGCTCCAGAAAGCCGTGCACAAAGTGCTGGCGCGCCTGCTCGCCGTCGCCAATGATGTCCAGCCCGGCATCTTCTTGCAGCTTGATCCACAGCAGCGTGGCATCGCGCTTGGCTTGCAGCAGTTCGTCACCTTCTGATTTCCATTGTGGCCAGAGCTTTTGCGTTTCAGCCAGCCAGGCGGGTTTGGGCAGGCTGCCTGCAATCACAGATTCAAACATCAAAGTCTCCTTTTATTTTTCAAGTCGAACATGGTAGCGCAGCCCTTCATGCCCCTGCTTCGTCGCTGACATACGCGGGCAGGCGCGCGCCGCAATTGCGGCAAAAGTAAGCGTCAGGCATGTGGCCTTCGGTCAGACATTCATGACACGTGCGGGTGGTGGTGGGCGCTTTGCGGGCATAGGTCATCTCGGCGGTAACAATGCCGGTGGGCACGGCCAGCGTGCCCCAGCCCAGCAACATCATCATGGACGCAATCAGCCGACCCAGATCGGTCTTGGGGGTGATGTCACCAAAGCCTACCGTGGTCATGGTGGTGATGGCCCAGTAGATCGACACCGGTATGCTGGTAAAGCCATTGACAGGCCCTTCCACCACGTACATCAGCGTGCCAATGACCAGCACAATCATCAACACCCCGGCCAGAAACACCATGATCTTGCGCTGGCTGGCGCGCAAGGCTTGCCCGATGTGCTGGTACTCCGACACGTAAGCCGTGAGCTTGAAGACCCGAAACACGCGCAGCAGCCGCAAGATGCGCACGTCGATCAACACCGCC
>JBGSRY010000363.1:0-3341 GCA_041737325.1 Rhodoferax sp.
CCGGTGATTCTGGCCGACGAGCCCACCGCGCCGCTGGACAGCGAACGTGCCTTGGGAGTGATGCGCATCCTGAACCGCATGGCGGTGCAGGCGCACACCGCCATCATTGTGGTCACGCACGATGAAAAGATCATCCCCACCTTCAAGCGCATCTACCACATCCGAGATGGGCAAACGGTCGAAGAAGCGGGCGAGGGGCGCGCGCTGGATTGAGTCAGATAATTGATAAATTGTGCCTCTATCCCTTATTAAATAAGGGCGGGTAGCTATCAAATTAATCTCACTTAGGGTGCATTTGACCAGGTTGCCGCGCCAGCCAAGCCAGCGCCGCGCCACAGGCCAGCACGGGCAGCAGCGAGCCCCAATTGAGCAGTTGCCAGCCCTGCGTGGTGACCAGCACGCCTGATGCAAACGAGCTGACGGCGGTGGTGGCAAACACAAAAAAGTTCAGTGCGCCCTGGGCCCGGTCTTTCTCAGCCGGGGTGTAGGTTTGCAAGGACAGCGTGGTGCTGCCGGTGAACAAAAAGTTCCAGCCCACGCCCAGTAAAAACAACGCCACCAGAAACTGTTGCAAGTCCACGCCAGACAACGCAATGGCAATGCACAGCGCGTTCAGCAGCACGCCCACACCCATGACCGGCAGCACGCCAAAGCGTTTGATCAGGTGGCCGGTGACAAAGCCCGGGGCAAACATGCCGATCACGTGCCACTCCAGCACCAGCGCCACGTCGCCAAACGGCAGGCTGCACTGCTGCATGGCCAGGGGCGTGGCGGCCATCAGCAAGTTCATCACGCCAAAACCCAGCGCGCCAGTGGCAGCGGCCACCACAAACACCGGTTGGCGCATGATCTGGCGCAGCGGGCGGCCCTGGTCAGCGGCTTGCTTGACGGCAAGCGGCGGAAAACGAATGAAGCCAAGCACCACCATCGACAGCAGCGCCACCACAGCCAGCGCCAGGTATGCGCCCATAAAAGGCACGGCCGTGAGCGTGCGTGTTTGGGCGGCCAGATTCGGGCCCAGCACCGCCCCAAGCAGACCACCTGCCATCACCAACGACACGGCTTTTTCCTTGAACCCAGCCTGTGCCAGCTCAGCTGCGGCAAAGCGGTACAAATTGGCATTGGCGTTGTAGTAACCGGCAATCACGGTGGCCGTGCACAGCAGCCAAAAATTTTGGCTCCAGGCCGCATAGGCGCACAGCAGCGCGCTGCCCAAAGCCACCAGCAAACCAAGTTGGAATGAGGCTTTGCGGCCAAAGCGGTGCTGTGTTTGGGCCACCAGCGCGGTGGAGAAAGCGCCGCCCACCACGTAGCCCATCACCGGCAGCGTGGCCATCCAGCCCAGCGGTGCCAGGCTCAAACCCACCAGACCGTTGATGGCAATAAAGGTGACGTTGTTGGTTAGGAACAAGCCTTGGCAAATGGCCAGCAGCCAGAGGTGTCGGTTCATAGGGGGTACAAAAATAAGCAATGGCTGATTATCACGATTTTCCCCATTTGATTGACTTACATCATTTACCCAAACAAGCCGCTTGGGTAAGCTCTGCGGCTTGAATTTGCATGCGCGCCCCAGCGCCAGCGTTGAGCACCATGAACACTGCACCCCCCGCCACCCCCACTTCCAACACCCCCAACGCGCCCACTGCATCGCGCATGGAGTTGGTCTGCCCGGCAGGCAGTCTGCCCGCTTTGAGAGCCGCCGTGGACAACGGTGCAGACTGCGTTTACCTGGGCTTCAGGGATGCCACCAACGCGCGCAACTTTGCCGGGCTGAACTTTGACGAGGCCGCCATCGAGGCCGGCATTCGCTACGCGCACGACCACCACCGCAAGGTGTTTGTGGCACTCAACACCTACCCGCAAGCCGCCAAAGCCGACCTGTGGCAACGCGCCGTAGACCGGGCCGCGCACAGCGGTGTCGATGCCGTCATCCTGGCTGACCCCGGCATGATGGCTTATGCCGTCAAACACCAGCCGCAACTGCGCCTGCACTTGTCGGTACAAGGCTCGGCCACCAACTACGAGGCGCTGGACTTTTACTACCAGCACTTTGGCATTGCGCGCGCCGTGCTGCCGCGCGTGTTGTCGCTGGCGCAGGTGGAACAGGTGCTGGCCAAAACCAAGGTCGAGATCGAGGTGTTTGGCTTTGGCAGCCTGTGCGTGATGGTCGAAGGGCGTTGCGCCTTGTCGAGCTACGTCACCGGCGAAGCACCCAACACCAACGGTGTGTGTTCACCGCCCAAAGCGGTGCGCTGGGTGGAAACCCCCAAAGGCCGCGAGTCGCGCCTGAACGGCGTGCTGATTGACCGCTACGCCCCCGGCGAAAACGCGGGCTACCCCACGCTGTGCAAAGGCCGCTTTGACGTGGCGGACGACCACAACTATTACGCGATTGAAGAGCCCACCAGTCTTAATACGTTAGAACTGCTTCCAGCCCTTATGAATATTGGCGTAAGTGCTATAAAAATTGAAGGCCGCCAGCGCAGCCCGGCGTATGTGGCGCAGGTCACCAAAGTGTGGCGCGCGGCCATTGACAGCTGCCGCGACAACCCGCACCGCTACAGTGCCAAACCGGCCTGGTTCAGCGACCTGGACAAAGTGGCCGAAGGACAGCAACACACACTGGGCGCTTACCACCGCCCCTGGAAATGATGGACGCTCGAAAACCGCCCTGGTGTCGTTGCGCCGCCTTGCCGTACGTTTTGTACAGCCTGCGGCGGCGCGCCTAACCAGGACGATTTTGCGAACGTCCTAAACAGCCTCACACGTTCTATATGAAGCTCTCTCTTGGTCCTATTCTTTACTACTGGCCGCGCGACGAAGTGCTGGCCTTTTACGCAGCCGTGGCCGCCAGCCCGGTGGACATTGTTTACCTGGGCGAGTCCGTGTGTTCACGCCGCCACGAGGTGCGCCTGGCCGACTGGTTTGACATTGCCACCGCGCTGCGCGACGCGGGCAAAGAAGTGGTGCTGTCGACCCAGGTGCTGATCGAATCCGGCGCGGACGTGACGGTGCTGCACAAAATTGCCGACAACGGTCAGTTCATGGTTGAAGCCAATGACATGGGCGCGCTGCATTGTCTGGAAGGCAAAGCGCGCTTTGTCGCCGGGCCGCACCTGAACATCTACAACCTGCCCACGCTGCAATGGCTCGCCCCACTGGGCATCCACCGCTGGGTGATGCCGCTGGAGATGTGCCGCGATGATTTGGCGCTGATGCAGCAGGGCAAACCCGCCGGCGTACAAACCGAGGTGTTTGCCTATGGCCGCATGCCGCTGGCGTTTTCAGCGCGCTGCTTTACCGCACGCCACTGCAACCTGCCCAAGGACGACTGCCAGTTC
>JBGSRY010000384.1:0-3077 GCA_041737325.1 Rhodoferax sp.
ACGCCAATGTCGATCATGGTGGCCACGGGTAAAGGAGCCGCGCAAGGTGTGCTGTTTCGTGATGCTGCCGCCATTGAGAACCTGCGCAAGGTGGACACCCTGATTGTGGACAAGACCGGCACGCTGACTGAAGGCAAACCCACCTTTAACCGTGCCATGCCGGTGGCTGGTGGCACAGCTGACGAAGTACTGCGCCTGGCAGCGAGTCTGGATCAGGGCAGCGAGCATCCGCTGGCCGAGGCGCTGGTGCACGCAGCACGCGCGCAAAATCTGGCGCTGGAAAAACCTGAGTCTTTTGAATCCAGCTCGGGCATTGGCGTGCGTGGGCAAATTTCGGGCGTGTCCCTGGCGCTGGGCAACACCACCCTGATGCAACAAGAAAGCGTCGCGGTTGCCCCCCTGGCCGCCGAGGCAGAGCGTTTGCGCGGCGAAGGTGCCAGTGTGATGTTTTTGGCTGGTGCGGGGAAATTATTGGGACTGGTGGCCGTGTCTGACCCGATCAAGCCCAGCACACCACAGGCCCTGGCGGCACTGCAACAGGCCGGCTTGCGCATCATCATGGCCACGGGCGACGGTTTAACCACGGCAAAAGCGGTGGCCAACCAATTGGGCATCAAGGAAGTACGCGGCGAGGTCAAACCAGCTGACAAACTGGCGCTGGTCACCCGGCTGCAAAACGAGGGGCGTGTCGTTGCCATGGCTGGCGACGGCATCAACGATGCACCGGCGCTGGCCAAGGCCGACGTGGGTATTGCCATGGGCACCGGCACGGATGTGGCGATGAACAGCGCCCAGGTAACCCTGATCAAAGGCGATTTGCGCGGCATCAGTGCGGCGATTTTGATGTCGCATGCCACCGTCAAAAACATGAAGCAAAACCTGGCTTTTGCCTTTTTGTACAACGCCTTGGGCATTCCGATTGCGGCCGGTGTGTTGTACCCGCTCACGGGCTGGCTGCTGTCGCCGCTGATTGCCGCGTTGGCCATGAGTTTCAGCTCAGCTTCGGTCATCGGCAACGCGCTGCGACTGCGCTGAATGTTGAAGCATCACGTACCGCTGTTGGTACGCCTGTTTGTGATCAGCGTGGTGCTGAATTTTCCGTGGGAAATAGGTCAAGCCTTTCTCTATGTTGGCATGGACTACAGCGCTGCAACCTGGTGGCACTGCTTTGTCGCCAGTCTGGGTGATGGTGTCCTGATCGGGTTGATCTACGGTACCGGATGCCTGGTCACGGGTCGCTACGACTGGTTTGCCCAGAGGGGCAGCAAACCATGGATCATCATATTGATCACTGGTTTGATCATCGGTGTCGTGGTTGAATGGGTAGCAGTCCATCAGTTGGGGCGCTGGGCTTACACCGAAGCCATGCCCATGTTGGGTGGGCTAGGCATTGGCTGGGTGCCCGTGCTGCAAATGTTGCTGTTGCCACTCCCGATTTTTTTCATACTGGCAAAAACAGTGCACTCCCGAGCGGAATAATCGCACAGTGAACAAGAAAGAAGGACTGTCATGAAAATCCTCATCGTCGAAGACGAGCTCAAAACCGGGGACTACCTGAAGCAGGGCTTGACCGAGGCCGGGTTCACAGTTGATCTGGCCCGCGACGGCGTGGACGGACTCCATTTGGCTTTGACTGAAGCCTACGATCTGGCCATGCTGGATGTGATGTTGCCCGGCATAGATGGCTGGGGGGTACTGGCCGGCATTCGTCGCTCCGGCAAAGACATGCCTGTTATGTTTTTAACCGCCCGTGATGCGGTGGATGACCGCGTCAAGGGGCTGGAACTCGGCGCTGATGACTACCTGGTCAAACCGTTTGCGTTTTCCGAACTTTTGGCGCGGGTACGCACCTTGCTGCGCCGTGGTGGCAAAGCCCCAACTGATCCTTTTTTACATGCCGCCGATCTGGAGCTGGACCTGCTGCGCCGACGCGTCAGCCGTGCCGGCCAACGCATCGACCTGACCGCCAAAGAGTTCGCCCTGCTGGAACTGCTGCTGCGCCGCCAGGGCGAGGTGCTGCCACGCTCCTTGATTGCCTCGCAGGTGTGGGACATGAATTTCGATTCCGACACCAACGTGATCGAAGTCGCCATGCGCCGCCTGCGCGCCAAGGTGGACGATGCGTTTGAGCCCAAACTGATCCGCACCGTGCGCGGCATGGGCTACGTGCTGGAGCCACCGGCATGCAACTGAGCGGACGCGCCTCGATCTCCCGGCGGCTGACGTTGTGGTTTGCCGTGGCAGCATCAACCGTGCTGCTGGCTTTGGGGCTGGTGATCGCCCGCTCGGTAGAGCGCCACTTTGTTGACCTGGACATGGAAGTTTTGGTGGGCAAGATGGATTTGATTGCGCAAACCCTGTCCAAGCTCACCACCCAGGACGAGATGCAGCACATGACGCACCTGCTGGATCACTCGCTGGTGGGACACCATGGTCTGGAAGTTTTGATTGTTGACTCCAACCAAAACACCTTGTTTGCCACTGCAAATGCCAAGTTTTCGGCTGCAGCAGTGGCGCGCAGCGCAAAGCGCTATCCAGAAAACCCGTTGCAGTCCATGGTATGGACACAAGGCGCTGAAACATTTCGCGTGGTAACCGCCCAAATTGCCACCAACCTGCCGGGGAAACTGGTGGCAGGCGATGCGGTTGGGCAGGTGCGTGATGTTTACCAAGCCCATACCGTGCAAGTCGCTGTAGCCACCAACCTGGCCCACCATCTGGTGTATATGGACGCGTTCTTGCACACCTTGTGGCTGTTTGTAGCGGGGGCAGCATCGCTTACCGGTTTGCTTGGCTGGCTTGCTGTTCGCAACGGGCTCAAACCGCTGCGCCGCATGCGCGAGCAAACCCTGCAAATCACGGCGCAACAACTCAGCCACCGTCTGAGCGTTGACGCAGTGCCCCAAGAGCTGGCTGAATTAGCACAGTCCCTCAATGACATGCTGGCGCGTCTGGAAGATGCTTTTAACCGGCTGTCCGAATTTTCATCCGACATTGCCCACGAGCTGCGCACCCCGGTGAGCAATTTGATGACCCAAACCCAGGTTGCCCTTACGCGTATGCGCAGTGCCGATGCG
>JBGSRY010000453.1:0-3187 GCA_041737325.1 Rhodoferax sp.
GGCTGATTTGGGAAAGGCCTTGACTCCCTTGCTTTCCCCCAATTGCTCGCGCAAGCCGTACAGCGTGTCCTCCAGCGCCTCGGCCAGGTTGGACTGCGCCATGACGCGCACATTGGGCACAACAAACACCCGATGCAAAAAGCTCGCCACCAAAGGGGCGGAGTCCGCCGCCAGCAAGCGCCAGGACGGGTGCTGGCGGCGCTGCATGTCGAGGGTGGTGTAGTCGAGTTGAATAAGAGCTCCTACGGTATCGATCAAGCCTGAAAAGGATCCATCAGCTTGACACCGGTTCCAGCGAAGTCAGCCAGGTTACGTGTCACCACCGTCATTTTGTGCTCCAGCGCCGTGGCAGCAATCATGGCATCACGCTCGGACTTTGGATTTGGCACATGCAACGCGGCACACAGCGTTGCCGTGTCTTGAGTGAAGGGCAGTATGCGCCCAGAAAAACTGGACTTGACACCAGTGAGCCAGACGCGCAGTGCGCTGCCTTGTGGTGGGGTACGCCGCTCTAGCGCCAAAACACCTTTTTCAAGCTCAAGCATGCTGATGGCAGAAATAAACAAGTGCCGGGCAGGCTTGTCAGAGGCCCATGCCCGCACGGCAGGAGACTGATTTGGCTTGCCTTGCCGCAGTTCGGAAATCACCTTGGTATCGAGCACGTACATAGTCAGGTCACAGGTTCGCGTTGCGCAGTTCCAAACTGAGCTTGGTGGGCTCGAATTCAATGCCCTCCCCACCTGGAATGGCATCCATCAGCGCCAATAAAGAAACTTCCTGCTTGCCTGTCAACTGGTAATAGTCCTCTATCTTGAGCAACGCAAAAGCTGGCCGCCCACGGTCTGTGATGAGCACGGGCCCCTGCGCAGCGGCCCGTTTGGCAGCCCCGACATCCCGAGTGAACTCCCGGCTTGAATAAGTATGCACAGTCATCTTGCTACCCCTGTTGGACTCTCAATGAATCGAATGTTTGTATGTTATGACATTTTCAACAATTAATGCACACGATTCCAAAACTTGGCCTCTCAAGCAGCTGCATCGAAATTGATCGCCGCCAGATGCTGGTAGCACATTCATTGTGGCGCGGTCTTTGGGGGGAGTGACTTGGGCGCAGGCGCAACCACAATCAGCTTGGTATCGGTTTGCTCGGCAATCAAACGCGCCTTTTCGGCGGCGCGCTGCAAAGCAGCGGTAACCTGCTTGCGCTCAGGAAACACCGAAGGGTTGGGCGGGGGGAAAAGCTTCATCACAATGTCCTTTCACTGATCAACACCGGGGTGGGGCCGCTGTTGTCATAAATATCCCAATCATCCATCAGTGCGCAGTAACGCGCCAAATTGGCCTGCCCGGATGCGAAACGGCGGCGTATCACCTCTTCTGGAATGTCATGCCCGCCTTGGCGCACACGCTGCGCCACGCGCTCTACCGCCACATCGGCATTGGGTAGTGCCAAAAAATGCAGCGAAACGGCATAACCCAGCGCACGCCATTGTGGAATTTGTCGCGCATAACCCAAGCCAGCGCAGCTTCACGTTATGCCTCGTTTAGCGCTTTTTTACCCCCTCACCCCGCCACCTCCGCCCAACAATTCGGCGTTTCGTACAGCGTCACCTTGGCCAGCGCGAGCTGGTGACCGTAGCGGCCGTGGTAGACCTGCTTCAGAAGATCAAAAGCAATTTGGGCCAGGTTTTCCACCGTGGGCACGCGGTCGATGACCACCGTTTTGTGGTCCGGCATGCTGTCCAGAAAATTGCGCACAACCGTGTCTTTCTCAAAGACGATGAAGGCGTGGTCCCAACGCTTGACAAGGTGTTCGTGGGCCAGCGCTTTGATGTCGCCAAAGTCCATGATCATGCCGTTGTCAGACTGGCCGTCTTGTTGCACCACGTCGCCGGTCAGGGTGATGAGCAGGGTGTAGCGGTGGCCGTGCAGGTTGCGGCACTGGCTGTTGTGGTCCGGAATGCGGTGACCGGCATCGAATTCCATTTTGCGGGTGATGGTGAGCATGGGATGTGTCCTGCGCGAATGCGTTAAGGGATTTGGAGAAGTTTATGGGTTTGCAGGCTCAGCTTCCATTGCGGATGCGCCTTGCAGTAATCAATCGCCAGGCGTTGATTGGCAGCTTGCAGCGGGCCGTCCATGGCCTGCAGGTAATAGTGGTCAAAGTCCAGCGCGGCGTACACGTCCAGCGGCTGGCCGGGTTGGGGGATGACGACCTTGATCTCATCGCCCGCATGCACCACCAGCCTAGCACCCATTTTGGGGCTGACGCAGACCCAGTCCACGCCCGCGGGCACGGGCAACGTGCCATTGGTCTCGATGGCCACTTCAAAACCTGCGGCATGCATCGCTTCGATCAGCGGCGCGTCCAGTTGCAGCAGCGGTTCACCGCCGGTGCACACCACAAATTTGTGCGCTGGGTAGGCGGTGGGCCACAGGGCGTTGATGCGCTCGGCCAGGCTGTGTGCAGTTTTGAACTTGCCACCGCCCTCGCCGTCCGTGCCGACAAAGTCGGTGTCGCAAAACTGGCAGACGGCGCTGGCACGCCGGGCCTCGGTACCCGTCCACAGGTTGCAACCGGCAAAACGACAGAACACCGCCTGGCGGCCGGCATGGTGGCCTTCGCCTTGCAGGGTGTAAAAAATTTCCTTGACACTGTAGGTCATGCTTGCTCTCGAATTAATTCCTTTTCTAAATCATCCGTGTCGTTGTTGCTTCGCCTTGTCGTGCGTTAGCACTGCCTGCGGCTTCGCGCCTAGACACAAATGATTTAGAAATGGAATAGGAAGGCCCAATTGTCCCCTGTCAGCGTGCCCTGCTCTGCCATGCGGCCTTCAATGCAGCTTGTGCCGCCGGGGGCAATACGCCCAGGCGGGCGTGGCCGGGCAGGCCAAACGAGGCGGTGTCGCGCAGCTTGATGCCTTGCCCGCGCAGGTGCGCCAGCGCATCCGCCCACGCCGTTGCTGCATCCCCTGGCTGTGGCGCGGGGTGGGCGCAGAAAAAATTGGCCTCGCTGGGCAGGCAGATCCAGCCCAGTTCCGTCAACATGGCGATTTGGCGGGACTTCCAGTCGCGCAGGGTGTGCAGGCTCTCAATCAGCCAAGCCTGCACCGCAGGGGTCACCCAGGCATGCAGCATGGCCACACCATGCGCCCCAAGCGGCCAGGACGAGGCCAGGGCATCGAGC
>JBGSRY010000496.1:0-1937 GCA_041737325.1 Rhodoferax sp.
GTGGATCACGGTGTCGGCCTGCGGCAGGTTCAGGCCGGTGCCGCCAGCTTTCAGGCTGATCAAAAACAAGGGCACCTGGCCACTGGTGAACTGGTCAATGAGTTCGTCGCGCTTCTGGCTTTGGCCGGTGAGTTTGACCCATTTCAGGTCGCGTTTTTTAAGCTCGGCCTCAATCAGCGTCAGCATGCTGGTGAACTGCGAAAACAGCAAAATGCGCCGTCCCTCGGCCAGCATTTCGGGCAGCAACGCCATCAGCTGCTCCAGCTTGGCCGAGGTTTTGACTTTTTGCGCCGCTGCCAGTTTGAGCAACTGCGGGTCGCAGCAAACTTGGCGCAGTTTCAAGAGCGCGTCCAGAATGGTGATTTGCGACTTGGCCAGCCCTTTGGTGTTGAGCGCCTCACGCACGGTTTTTTCCATGCCCAAGCGGATGGTTTCGTACAGGTCGGCTTGCTTGCCTGAGAGCTCCACGCGCATCACGGTTTCCACCTTGGGCGGCAGCTCGTGCGCCACCAGTGCCTTGGTGCGGCGCAGCATGAACGGTGTGACGCGCGCGCGCAGCAGGCGCGTGGCCTCGGGGTCGCCCTGCTTTTCAATCGGTTTGCGAAACAGCTCGGCAAAACGCTTTTGACTGCCCAGAAAACCCGGCATCAAAAAGTGGAACAGGCTCCACAGCTCGCCCAGGTTGTTTTCCATCGGCGTGCCTGAGAGGCACAGGCGGTGGCGGGTGTTGAGCTGGCCCACCACTTCGGCAGCGTGGGTGTTGGCGTTTTTGATGTTTTGTGCTTCGTCCAGCACCACCAGATGCCACTGGCCTTGCAACCAGCCTTCGCGGTCGCGCGGCAGCAGGGAATAGGGCGCAATGACCAGGTCGTGTTCGTGCGTGCTGCCGCTCACTTCATGCCGGTCTGCGCCGTGGATGACCAGGGTGCGCAGCTCGGGGCAAAAGCGTTCGGCTTCGCGCCGCCAGTTGCCCATCAGGCTCACCGGGGCAATGATGAGGGCCGGCAAGGTCAGGCGGCCCGCGTCTTTTTCGATCTGGATGTGCGCCAGCGTTTGCAGCGTTTTGCCCAGGCCCATGTCGTCGGCCAGGATGCCCGCCAGGCCGGCTTGGCGCAAAAACTGCAACCAGTTCACGCCTTGCTGCTGGTACGGGCGCAGCTCGGCTTTGACGCTGGCGGGCAGCGCCACCAACGGCAATTCGGCCCGGCCACTGAGCTGCTGCACCATCTCGCGCAGGTGCTGCGCACCGGCCCACACCGCGCCTTCGCCCAGGCTGGCGGTGGTGCGCAGTGCGTCCAGGCGCGACAGGTGCAGGCTGTCACCGGTGAAGTCGTGGCCGCCGTCGCCCACCAGTTCCAGCAGCGCGGCCAGCCAGGGTTTGAGGTTGTCGGTGGGCAGGCGGATGAAGCCGCCCTTGTCTTGTGGCAGGTACACAAAAGGAGGCAGCTCGATCTCGCCCGTGGTGGCATTGCGCGGGCTCATGGCGGCGGCTTGGATGAGTTCGGGCAGCCAGGGCAGGATGTTGCGGCGCTCGCCGTTGATGTCCATGCCCAGACTCAGGTCAAACCAGGGCGAGGTGGCCTCGTCGCCGCCCTGCGCTTGCAAGTTCACGTGCAGGGCCTCGCCGTGCGCAATCCAGCCCTGCAGCGCGTCGTCCAGCGTGACTTCAAAACCGGCTTCGTGCAGTGGTGCGTAGTCGGTGTCGGCCATGTGCAGCCAAAAGTGCTGCGGCTCATCGCCCGGGATGCCAAACACGCCACCGTTGCCTGCTGCCAAGCCGAATTCAGCCAGGCTGGTGATGGCTTCGATCTCGGTTTGCGGGTCGCGGTGCAGCAAGCAGCGTGTTTGGCCATCGTCCAGCAACACGGTCGTGCCCTGGCCCGCCCACCAGCCTTTGTGGCCAGCGTAATCAAAACGCAGTGCGGCCTGAATCAGCC
>JBGSRY010000521.1:0-1906 GCA_041737325.1 Rhodoferax sp.
CGTTGGGCAATGCGGCTGATTATTTAATAAAATACGCCTCTAGCCCTACTGAAACAAGGGCTAGAAGCTATATTATTTGCAGCAATTCAAAGCTGGCCATGACGTGCCAGCACCGTGCCAAGTTCAATCACGCACCACCAGCACCGGCAGTTTGGTGTGTGAGAGCACGGCCTGGGCCACGCTGCCCAGCACCAGCTTCTCAAGCCCGCTGCGGCCGTGGGAGCCGATCACGATCAGGTCAGCTTGCAGCGACACCCCTGCCTCAACAATCCCGCGCCAGACCGTGTGGGCTTCGATCACCGAGGTATCCACCGTCACCGTGGCGCTTGCAAACGCATCTTTGGCGGCTTTGACGGCTGCATTGGCCTCGGCAGTGGCGGCACTCAGGTACTCGGCCTGGCCATAGGCAAAATCAGTGCCGACACCGGTAAAGGGATACGGGTCAATCACATAAATCACGGTCACCCGGCTGCCAAAAGCCTGTGCCAGACCAATCGCCTTGCCAACCGCCAACTGCGCTGTGGTTGAGCCGTCAACAGGCACCAAAATATGCTTGAACATGGGTTACTCCTTGTAAGAACAATGCATGGCCGAATTGTCAATCAGCCTGACCACCAGGTGTGCAAAATTTCCAATTTTCATGCCGCATCAACTTGGAACCCTTGGCCGCGCAACGTCACCACCAGGGTGTCGCGGTAACACGCCTGCGGTGCTGCAAGGCCAAGCTCAAGGGGTTGAATCGGGGTTGACTCATGGATCACGCGGGCATCGTCCAACAGCAGTACCGACCAGGGTTGCGTCAGGGTAAAACGCTGTCCATTGGGGCCATCCGATTGAAACACGCGGGTTTCACCGCCCTTGATGCCCAGGCGGTTGACCAGAAACACCGCCACCAAGTCCACACCGTCGCGGTGCGCCCCTTCGGGCGTGGGCCGACCAATGCCGTCGGTGGTGTCAATGCGGAACTGGTGCGCCTCCACAAACCAGGGCTGCTCACCCTTCAAACCGCTACACACCGCACCCAGCCAACACAGCAGCTGACTCCAAACCGGCTGTTCGCTGACCTGCGGCAGTATGGGCGCAAACATGCGCTGCATACCACCATGCAACGCGTTGTAAGCCAACGGCTGCCAGTGCGCACGGTGGGGCACCTGGGTGAGCCGGTCACCCTGCAGCACAAAACTGGCATGTCGCCTGCGGCGGTAATGGCCACCGTCTTTCAGGTAGGCATCGGCGGGCAGTTCAGCCCAACTGGCATTCAACCCGTTCAACGCTGCCAGCGGGCAAGCACTCAAGGCACTCACACCGGCCGCATCCAGCACCGCATAGCCTTGGCGCTTCAGGGTGTCGGCACAGACCGCTGGATCGAGCACCGGGGGACAAGAAAAAAATAACGTCATGCCCCGACTTTAGCGCCCGCATCGGCCCACGCCTGGCAAGATTCAAATTTCTTCGGGCACCATTTTGATGGCACCGCACGGGCACTCTGACACGCAAATGCCGCAGCCCTTGCAATAGTCGTAATTGAACTCAAACCCCTGGCCCGGCCCGAGCTTGATGACCGCGTTGTCCGGGCACACGCCGTAGCAGTTGTCGCACTCAAAACAGTTGCCACATGACAGGCAGCGGCGCGCTTCAAACAAGGCGTTGGTCTCGTCCAGACCACCCTGCACTTCTTCAAACGTGCTTTGGCGGCGGATGATGTCGAGCACCGGGCGCACGGTCTTGGGTGCGTCGCTGTAATACCAGGTGTTGAGCTTCTCGAACCCAGCCACTTCACTCTGGGGCGGCGGCGTATAGACCGTGCCGTGCAGCCAGGCATCGATGTTGCGCGCCGCCTTCTTGCCGTGGCCAATGCCGACCGTGATGTTGCGCTCGGCGGGCACCATGTCGCCCCCGGCAAAAG
>JBGSRY010000311.1:0-7506 GCA_041737325.1 Rhodoferax sp.
GCCTGCACACCCCCGGCGGCATGACCGACCGCGAGCTGCTCGCTGCCGCCAACCTGGCCTGCCAGCATGAGGTGTGGGACCGCTGCATCAACACCAGCGAGCGCACCAAAGACCTGATCGACCTGACGCAGCGTTTCCCCATGCCGCACCAACAAGCGGTGCTGGCGCGTAGCCGACAAATTGGCCTGGACCCGGCTTATGTGTATGGACTGATCCGGCAAGAAAGCCGCTTTGTCACCGACGCACGCTCAGGCGTGGGGGCATCCGGCCTGATGCAAGTCATGCCCAAAACGGCCCGCTGGACGGCCAAGAAGATCGGTTTGGCCGGCTTCATGCCGCAACAACTGGGTGACCGCGACACCAACATTGCCATTGGCACGGGCTACCTGAAACTGGTGCTGGACGACTTTGCCGGCTCCATGCCAATGGCGGCGGCGGCTTACAACGCAGGCCCGAGCCGACCACGGCGCTGGCGCGGGGAAAGCGGCGACCCGGTACTGGAAGCAGCCATTTGGGCCGAAAACGTGCCGTTTGACGAAACCCGTGACTACGTCAAAAAAGTGTTGGCCAACACCACCATTTATGCGGCCATGATCAGCGGTCAAACCCAGTCGCTCAAAGCCCGCTTGGGGCAGGTTGGCCCGCGCGACGCAGCCCAACCAGAAAACCGTGACCTGCCCTGACCCAACCGTTCCCGTTCTTGAAGAAAGCTCCGCATGAAACTCTACATTGGCAACAAAAATTATTCATCCTGGTCGATGCGCCCGTGGGTGCTGCTGACCCAAGCCGGCATTGCATTTGAAGAAGTCATGGTGCGCTTTGATGCCTTCACGCCCGACTCTCAATTCAAAGCCACCCTGAAAACCGTCTCCCCCACCGGCAAGGTACCGGTGCTGCAAGACGGGGACCTGGTGGTCTGGGACACGCTGGCGATTGCCGAGTATGTGGCCGAAACCTACCCCGAGTGCGAGCTGTGGCCCCTTGATGCGGCCACGCGCGCCCACGCCCGCAGCGTCTGCGCTGAAATGCACAGCGGCTTTACCGCCCTGCGCAGCGCCTGCCCGATGAACATCGAGGCCCGTCTGCCTGACACCGGTGCTTTGATCTGGCGCGACAACGCCGGCGTGCGTGCCGACGTGGCGCGGCTGGTGAACCTGTGGCGTGAATGCCTGCAAAACAATGGCGGCCCCCTGTTGTTTGGCAACTTCAGCGTGGCCGATGCCTATTTCGCCCCGATTTGCACCCGCCTGCGCACCTACGCCTTGCCGCTGCCCGAAGACATCGCAGCCTATGTGCAGCGCGTCTGGGCTCTGCCCGGCGTGCGCGGCTGGGTCGACGGCGCATTGGCCGAGCACGATTTTCTGGACTTTGAAGAGCCCTACCGGCTGCACCGCTGAGCCACGACGATGCAGATTTACCTGGTGGGTGGTGCGGTGCGCGATGCCCTGCTGGGCTTGCCGGTCAAAGACCGCGACTGGGTGGTGGTAGGCGCCAGCCCGGCACAGATGCTGGCCAAAGGCTTCACCCCCGTGGGCAAAGACTTCCCGGTGTTTTTACACCCCGACACCCACGAGGAATATGCCCTGGCGCGCCTGGAGCGCAAAACTGCCCCCGGCTACCACGGCTTTGCCATCCATGCCGCACCGGACGTGACGCTTGAAGAAGACCTGGCACGACGTGACATTACTATTAATTCAATAGCTATAAGCCAAGAATACACAGGGGCTAAAGGCCAATTTTCTATAAATTCAGAGGCCCTGGTAGACCCCTATGGCGGCGTGCAGGACCTGGCCGCCCGGGTGTTTCGCCACGTCAGCCCGGCGTTTCGCGAAGACCCGGTGCGCATCCTGCGGCTGGCGCGCTTTGCAGCCCGCTTTGCCGACTTCACCGTGGCCCCTGAAACGCTGGCATTGATGCGCGACATGGTCAACTCGGGCGAGGTCGACCACCTGGTGAGTGAACGCGTCTGGCAAGAGCTGGCGCGGGGCTTGATGGAGCCCCACCCCTCACGCATGTTTGCGGTGCTGCGCGACTGCGGCGCACTGGCGCGGCTGCTGCCGGAACTCAACCGCCTGTGGGGCGTGGCGCAGCGCGCCGACTACCACCCCGAAATCGACACCGGCGTGCATGTGATGCTGGTGCTGGACATGGCAGCCCAGCTGCAAGCGCCGCTGCCGGTGCGCTTTGCCTGCCTGGGCCACGACCTGGGCAAGGGCAACACCCCGGCCGATATTCTGCCGCGCCATCTGGGCCACGAAGGCCGCAGCGCCGAACTGCTCAAAACCCTGTGCGAACGCCTGCGCGTGCCCACCGACTGCCGCGAACTGGCCACGGCCGTGGCGCGTGAGCACAGCAACATCCACCGCTGCCTGGACCTGAATGCTGCCGCCCTGATGCGCCTGCTGGAGCGCTGCGATGCGCTGCGCAAACCGGCGCGTTTTGCTGAGATGCTGCTGGCCTGCGAATGTGATGCCCGTGGCCGTCTGGGCTTTGCGGATGCACCCTACCCGCAACGTCCGCATTTGCTAAAAGTGCTCGCTGCAGCACAGGATGTTGCTACCAATGAAATAGCTGCTTGCGCAATGAATACCGGGGCTACAGGCCAAAAAGTAGGTGAACTTATTCACGCGGCGCGGGTTGCAGCGGTACAGGCCGTGTTGCGGTGAAGTGGTTGGGCTGAAAGGTTTCGGCACCTTGACGAAAGCGTCCAAAAAATCGCGTCGGGTATGCTTGACACCATGTCCAGCTTACTCATCATTGAAGACGACGAATTGCTGCGCGACGGTCTGTGCGCGCAGCTGACCCAAGCCGGTCACAGCGTGACCTCTGCCGCAGATGGCGAAGCCGCACAACAGCTGCTGACAAGCCAGCGCTTTGATGGTGTGGTGCTGGACCTGGGGCTGCCCAAAATCAGCGGCATGGAGGTGTTGCGCTGGGTGCGCAAACGCCTGCCGGCACTGCCGGTGCTGATCCTGACCGCGCGCGACGACCTGGAAGACCGGGTGGCGGGCCTCAACGCCGGAGCCGACGACTACCTGACCAAACCCTTTGACCTGGCTGAGCTGCAAGCCCGCCTGGGCTCACTGCTGCGCCGCTCGCGCCTGCCAGCTTTTGGCGGCTCACTGGAAATGGCTAGCAATTTGAGTACCCGGGGCCTGCGGGTGGATGCCCAGTTGCCCCAGGCTTGGCTAGGCGATGAGGAACTGGAACTGACACAGCGCGAATGGGCGCTGCTGTCGCTGCTGGTAACCCACGCCGGACGCGTGGTCAGCCGCGAAGAAGTCATGGAAACCTGGCAAAGCGACGCACTGGAGTCTGGTGGGGTGGCCTCCAATGCGCTTGAGGTCTACATCCACCGCCTGCGCCGCAAACTCACCGACTCCGGCCTGAACATCCGCAACGTGCGCGGCCTGGGCTATATGCTGGAGAACACCGGGGCATGACCCAGCTCAAGCGCGGCCTGTCACTCAAACGCCAGCTCTTGCTGTGGCTGCTGCTGCCGCAACTGGTCCTGTTTCTGGTGGGTGGTGCGCTGGCCTACCGGATTGCCCTGAACTACGCTGAAAAAGCCATTGACCAGTCGCTCACGCAGTCGGTTCGTTCGCTGGCGCGACAAGTCAAACCGATTGGCTCCGGGCTGCTGGTGGACTTTCCCAGGGCGGCACAAGACATCATTGAACAAGACCCGAAAGACCGGGTGAGCTACATGGTGTCCAGCCCACCAGGGCGTTTTTTGATTGGCAACGGCAAGTTGCCTGCGCCGCACAACGCCAGCCCGATTCAACCCAATGAAACCTGGCTCTACAACGCCCAGGTGGACGGCAAACCGATGCGCATTGCCCTGCTGGAAGTGGACTACGGCGAAGCCCAGGCCCCCCAGCGTCTGCGCGTGCAGGTGGCCAAAAGCCTGGCCGTGCAGGAACGCCTGACCACCGAGCTGATTGCCGACATGCTGGCCCCCTTGCTGCTGTTGGGCATGGCCTTGAGCGTGTTGGTCTACGGCGGCATTTCCCGTGGCCTGCAGCCCCTGACCCGGCTACAGGCACAACTGGGCGACCGGCACAAGCAGGTGCTGTCTGACCTGTCACCGATCGAACTCACCCAGGCCCCACAGGAAGTGCATGCCCTGGCGGGTGCGTTGAACCAATTGTTGGCCACGGTGCGGCGCAGTCTGGGCCAGGAAAAACGTTTTTTGAACGATGCCGCACACCAGTTGCGCACGCCCCTGGCCGGCCTGATCAGCCAGACCGAACTGGCCCTGGTCGAAACCGACCCGCAAGCCCTGCGCGAGCGCTTGAACAAAGTGCTGTCGGGTGCCAAACGCAGCGCCCACCTGGTGCACCAATTGCTGTCGCTGGCACGCCATGAGGTTGAGGTCAAACTGCTGCCGCTGGACGTAGCCACCCTGGCACGTGAGGTGGCGCGGGACTGGACACCGCGCGCCCTCAAAGCCGGTGTTGACCTGGGCTTTGAAGGCGCTGACCACCTGCTGATGAACGGTGAACCGCTGCTGCTGCGAGAAGCCTTGAGCAACCTGATTGACAACGCCCTGACTTATGCCGGCGCTGGCAGTGAAGTGACGCTGCGCGTGACGCTGCAAAACAGCCAGGTGCTGCTGGAAGTGGCTGACAACGGCCCTGGCCTGGCTGCGGATGATTTGCCGCATGTGTTCGAGCGCTTCTGGCGTGCCAGCAGCCTGCCCGGCGGTTGCGGCCTGGGGCTGGCGATAGTGGCCGAGATCGCCCAACGCCACGGCGGCCTGGCCAAGGTGTGCACCGCCCAACCGCACGGGCTGCGCGTGCAACTGTGGCTGCCATTGGGTGCTTCAACGTAAAAACCCGCATGGTGCAACGCGCTTATTCCATGAATAATGTGCATTCCATCATTGCCCAGTGCAGCCCCAGGCCATGAAACCAGTGCCCCACCGCCATCACATCGCACCCCCCCAGGCCAGCGCCCCGGCGTTGGTGCTGCAGCAGCTTGTTGATTTGAACCGCAGCGTGCAAAGCATTGGCAAAATTGGCGGCTGGGAGATCGACTTTACCGATCGGAACATCACCTGGACCGAGGGGGTTTATCAAATTTTTGAGGCCTCGCCCGACACCTTCACGCCCACACAGGAAAGCACCCGTAGCTTGTTCACGCCAGCCGCATGGGAACTGGTGCGGGCTTCTTACAGTAGCCTGCTTAGCCCACAAGATCGCCCCACTCAGCATGAGTTTGAACTTGAAATGCGCACCCTCACCGGGCGACCGATCTGGATTCTGTCGTTGGGCAACACCACCTGGCGGGGGCAACAACCGCTCAAACGCAAGGCCATCGTGCAAGACATCACCCAGCGCAAGCAAAGTGAACTGGCGCTGCGCGACGCTGAAGCCCGTTGGAAATTGGCGCTTGAAAGCGTAGGCGACGGGGTCTGGGACTTGCGCGTGGATACCAACGAAGAATACCTGTCGCCGCAGTTGCTGCGCATGTACGGCTACCAGGAAGGTGAGCTCACCACCCACAGCAACGAACTTGACCTGCACACCCACCCCGATGACGTGGTGCAAATGCAGCTTGACCGCCAAGCCCATCTGGACGGCCTGACCCCGGTCTACAGCAACGAGCACCGGGTCCGCTGCAAAGACGGCAGCTGGAAATGGGTGCACAGCCGGGGCATGGTCATCAACCGCAACGCGCAAGGTCAGGCCCTGCGCATGATCGGCACCCACACCGACATCACCGCGCGCAAACAAGCCCAGGAGTTGGTGTGGGAACAAGCCCACTTTGATGCCCTCACCGGCCTGCCCAACCGGCGCATGATGCAAGAGCGCCTGGCACACGAAATGAAGCAATGCCGCCGCGACAACTTGCGCCTGGCGCTGCTGTTCATTGACCTGGATCACTTCAAGGAAGTCAACGACACCCTGGGCCATGACCATGGCGACTTGCTGCTGATTGAAGCCGCCAGGCGCATCAAGGACTGCCTGCGCGAAGTCGACACCGTGGCGCGCATGGGGGGTGACGAATTCACCGTGATCCTGTCCGAGTTGACCGATGCCAGCCACCTGCAAACCATCTTGCCCAAGCTGCTCAAAACCCTGAGCGACGCGTTCCAGCTGGGGGTCGACCAGGTGTTTGTGTCGGCCAGCATCGGGGCCACGGTGTACCCGGACGATGGGCCGGACATTGAGACCTTGTTCAAAAATGCCGACCAGGCCTTGTATGTCGCCAAAGGCGCAGGGCGTAACCGCTTCAGCTTTTTCACCCTGGCATTGCAAGAGGCCGCCAACCTGCGCGCCCAGCTGACCCACGATTTGCGCGCGGCGCTGGTCACCCAGCAATTCCGTGTGGTGTACCAACCGATTGTGGAGCTCGCCAGCGGCAGCATTCACAAGGCCGAAGCCCTGGTGCGTTGGCAACACCCCAGCCATGGCTTGGTCAGTCCGGCGGCGTTCATTCCGGTGGCCGAGGCCAGCGGCCTGATTGTGGAAATTGGCGAATGGGTGTTCCACCAGGCCGCCGCCCAGGTGCAGGCCTGGCGCACGCACTTGCACCCACAGTTTCAGATCAGCGTCAACAAAAGCCCGGTGCAGTTTGAAAACCCCAACCCGGCGCACCTGCCGTGGGCGCAATACCTGGCGGCACGCGGATTGCCAGGTGCAAGCATCGTGGTGGAAATCACCGAAGGGCTGCTGCTGTCCAACAGTGATGGCGTGGTCAACCAACTACTGAAACTGCACGACGATGGCATTGGGGTGTCGCTGGACGACTTTGGCACCGGTTATTCGTCACTGGCTTACCTGCAGCGTTTTGACATTGATTTTGTCAAGATCGACCAGTCTTTCGTGCGCCACCTGGTGGCCGGCTCCACCGACCTGGTGCTGTGCCAGGCCATCATTGCCATGGCCCATGCGCTGGGCATGAAAGTGATTGCTGAAGGGGTAGAAACTGAAGCGCAACGCAACCTGCTGGCCGCTGCCGGTTGCGACTATGCACAGGGGTATTTTTATTCCCGTCCTGTAGCGGCAGCCGAATTTGAAAAAATGGCAGCAGCCTTTGCATACAACTTGAATCACGGCGGTGTATTTGATAACGGCGAAGGCATTTAACAAAATGGTCGCCGTCTTCAAATGAGTCTGCAGATGCAAGGGTGGCAGCGGGGGCTGCACGTGCGCCAATGGCTGCGCTTGGGGCTCCCCGCCCTGGTGCTGCTGCTGTGCAGCGCAGTGGCCCTGTGGGACCCCCTGCCGACACAAATTTTGCGCCATGCCGTGTTTGACCAATACCAGCGCTGGCAACCCCGGGTGCTGCATGACAGCGCCGTCAGGGTCATTGACATCGACGACGAAAGTTTGCGCCGCTTCGGTCAATGGCCCTGGCCACGCACGCGCCTGGCAGAGCTGGCCACACGGCTGCAGTCGGGCGCACCCCGTGTCGTCACCCTGGATGTGCTGCTGGCCGAAGCTGACCGCACCTCACCCCAAGCCATGTTGCAACTGTGGCCCGCCGATGCAACGCTGC